>JBNATO010000049.1:0-11393 GCA_049701555.1 Thermacetogeniaceae bacterium
ATGATATTCCCTTTCCCCTTGAGCACGCTGACCTCCACGCTCAGCACTTCGCCGCCCACTTCGGTCCAGGCCAAGCCGGTAGCCACCCCGACCTCGTTCTCCTCCTCAATTGTTCCGTAGCGGTAGCGCGGGATGCCGAGCAGGGCCGGAAGCTTTGCCGCAGAAACCCTGTTCTGGTAGTTCTTGTTCTTGACCACCTCCCGCGCCGTCTTCCTGCAGATTGTGGCGATCTCCCTCTCCAGGTTGCGCACTCCCGCCTCCCGTGTATACTGGCGGATGATCCCGCGAATGGCGTTCTCCGATATCTGGAGGTGGTGTTCCTTCAGCCCGTGTTCCTTCAGCTGCTTGGGGATCAGGTGGCGCACTGCGATCTGCAGCTTCTCCTCCTCAGTGTAGCCTGGGATCCTGATCACTTCCATCCTGTCGAGCAGCGGACGCGGGATGTTGTACTCCACGTTTGCTGTCGTGATGAACATCACCTTCGAGAGATCGAAGGGGATCTCGATGTAGTGATCGCTGAAGCTGTGGTTCTGCTCAGCGTCCAGCACCTCCAGCAGGGCAGCGCTGGGATCGCCGCGGAAATCAGAGCTCAGCTTATCGACTTCATCCAGCAGAAAGACCGGGTTCTTTGTGCCAGCCTGGCGCATCCCTTGAATGATCCGCCCAGGCAGAGCGCCTACATAGGTTCGCCTGTGGCCTCTGATCTCGGCCTCGTCACGCACGCCTCCGAGGGATATGCGGACGAACTTGCGCCCCAAGGCATGAGCTATAGACCGCGCCAGAGAGGTCTTTCCGACACCCGGTGGCCCCACGAAGCAAAGGATCGGGCCGCGCATCTTGGTAGCCAGCTTGCGGATCGCCAGGTACTCCAGGATCCTCTCCTTCGGCTTCTCCAGGCCGTAGTGCTCTGCCTCCAGGATCTGCTCCGCCTTCTCCAAGTTCAGCCTGTCGCGCGTCTCCTTGCTCCAGGGGAGCGCAAGCAGCCAGTCGATGTAATTGCGGACCACCACAGCCTCGGCAACCATCGGCGGCATCTTTTCGAGGCGCTCCACCTCTTTCAGGGCCTTTTCCTCTACTTCCTTAGGGAAGTTGGCCTTGGCGATCTGCTCCCTGAGCTCTTCCACCTCCGCCTGGCGGTCGTCCTTCTCTCCGAGCTCCTTCTGAATAGCCTTGATCTGTTCCCTCAGGTAATACTCCTTCTGCGTCTTCTCCATCTGTTTGCGGACGCGGAGGCTTATCCTCTTCTCGAGCTCGATCACCTCGATCTCCCGGCAGAGGATCTCCGCCAGAACTTCCAGCCTCTTCTTGACGTCGAACGCATCCAACACAGCCTGTTTGTCGGGGACGCGCAGGTTGATGTGCGAGGCGATGAGATCAGCCAGCCTCCCCGGTTCCTCGATAGAAACAATGGAGAGAGCTGTTTCCGGAGGTATCTTCTTTCCAGCCTTGACGTATTCCTCAAACTGAGAGATGACGTTGCGCATCAAGGCCTCTATCTCAGGGGTTTTTTCGTATATCTCCCGGTACTCCTCGACGACCACCTTCATGAAGGGCTCAATAGAGAGGAATTTCTTTATCTTGCCTCTGTGCAGCCCCTCCACGAGGACGCGCAGCGTCCCACCAGGCAGCTTCAGCAGCTGCTTGATCTCGGCGACAGTCCCTACTTGATAAATGTCGTCCTCCTTGGGCTCATCGGTCTGAGCCTCTTTCTGAGTCACCAAAAAGATCTGGCGATTGGAGAGCATCGCCTCGTCGATGGCGTTGACAGACCTCTCCCGCCCGACGTCTAGATGAATGACCATATACGGAAAAACTAAAATGCCCCGCAACGGGAGCAATGGAAGAGTGCGCTCCTGCATTTCCATGCCGTTTCTTTCCTGGTTCATCTTCGCGACTATACCCCCTTTTTCTTCGAAGGGAAGAGCATCTCTGCTGCTTACAATAACATTTTACTTTAACCATCAAAAATCCTGCAACAGGTATTATTTCGCCAATAAAAAAGGGCAAACTTGCCTAGTTTACCCCCTAAAAACACCAAAAAAGCAACGCAGCGGCCGTCTTAAGCCGCCAAAGTTTGCAAATTTGCCCTCCTAACCCCGCAACAAGCTGCTTTTTTATTTGACTAAAAACCCGGCCTCCTTATGATGCCGCCGCTGCTCAACGCCTGAAACGAGGCTCATCCTGACGACCTCCTCCAGCCGTTTCACCGGTATGATCTCGATAGGGAAACCCTTAAAAGTCTCCTGCCAGTTCTCCTTGGGGATCAGGACGCGTTTCACGCCGGCGCGCCGGGCCGCTTCCACCTTAGGAACAATACCCCCAACAGGCTTGACCTCTCCCCACAGCGACAGCTCACCGGTCATGGCAACCTCGTTATCGACAGGGCGCTCAGTGAGAGCTGAATAAACCGCAACAGCGATGGCCACCCCGGCAGATGGCCCATCTGCTGGCACACCCCCAGGGAAGTTTATGTGAATATCATAGGAGCGAGCATCGAGCCCGAAAGAGCGCCTGAGCACAGCAATGGCGTTCTCCACAGAACCCCTGATCATGCTCTTGCGCCTGATCCTCTTCCCAGCATGGCTGCCCATCTCCTCTTCCTCTACGATCCCTGTGACGATCACCTCGCCCTTGCCTTCGCCAGCCGGAATAGCACAGGCCTCGATCTCCAGCAGCGCACCCAGGTTTGGGCCGCTCACAGCCAATCCGTTGACCCTTCCTACCGCTGGCTCGGAAGGCACCTTGCGCTCCAGGCGCGGCGAAAACTGCCCGCTGTTGACAACCCACTCTACGTCTGCAGCTTGGATGACCCTGGTCCTCTTCGTCTGGGCGATGCCAGCAGCAAGCTGGACGATGTTCACCGCCTCCCGCCCGTTCGTCGCATACTTTTCGATCACATCGAGAGCGCCTTCGCCGAAGGCGTAACCTATGCGCTCAGCTGCGTTTTTAGCAATCACCCTGATCTCCTCTGGGAGCAGCATCCTGAAGAAGATCTCCACACAGCGCGAGCGGATCGCCGGAGGTATCTCTTCAGGGAGGCGGGTCGTCGCCCCGATCAGCCTGAAATCCGCCGGGAGACCGTTCTGAAAGATATCGTGAATATGGGGCGGTATATGCGTGTCTTCCGAGTTGTAGTAGGCGCTCTCAAAGAACACCTTCCGGTCCTCAAGAACCTTCAGGAGCTTGTTCATCTGCACCGGATGCAGCTCTCCGATCTCGTCGATGAACAAAACCCCCCCGTGCGCCTTCGTAACAGCGCCCGGCTTCGGCTGAGGAATACCAGCCATCCCGAGCGGCCCCGCCCCTTGGTAGATGGGGTCGTGGACCGACCCGATCAGGGGATCAGCGATCCCGCGCTCGTCGAAGCGGGCGGTAGTGGCATCGATTTCGATAAACTTGGCGTTCAATCCGAAAGGCGACTCTGGATTCCGCTTGGCCTCCTCCAGCACGAGGCGGGCAGCAGCCGTCTTGCCCACACCAGGCGGCCCATAGATCAAAACGTGTTGAGGGTTGGGGCCACAGAGCGCGGCGCGCAACGCCTTCAGCCCATCCTCCTGGCCGATGATCTCGTCAAACGACTTGGGGCGCGTCTTCTCAGACAGCGGCTCTGCCAGAGAAATGCTCCGCAAACGCTGGATCCTCTCCAGCTCCTTTTTCGATTGTCTGTCGATAGCTATGCGCGCCCCCTGTTGGCCGCGCAAACAGCTCCAAAAGTAGATCCCGATCGCTATGAGGAAGAGGATCTGGATAAACCCCAGAAACCCGTTCCAGCTTGGATTGCCTGTCAAAACCACCACGGCTCCTTCAGCAAACTGCAGTCCTTTTGGATGATCCCAAAGATAATTATTTCCAGGAGCCGCGGTTTTTAACCCTAGCTAAGAACGGAGGGGTGCTCCAAGGAGCACCCCTCCTGAACGCTGGATAACCGCTGCACTACTACCCTATGCGGTCTCTTCTTTCTTTTTCTTCCGATCCGCCGTGACCAGAATCGGTTTCTCCTTCTTGTAGATCACATCCTTGGTGATCACGCACTTGACGACATCCCCGCGCGAGGGGATCTCGTACATGACATCGAGCATGATATCCTCAAGGATCGCACGCAGGCCGCGGGCGCCGGTATTGCGGCGGATGGCCTCCTTCGCCACAGCCCGCAGGGCGTCCTCCTTGAACTCAAGGGTTACCCCATCGAGCTCAAACAGCTTCTGGTACTGGCGCACAAGGGCGTTGCGCGGCTCTGTCAGTATCCTCACCAGAGCATCCTCATCGAGGGCATCAAGGGTCACGATGATCGGGACTCGACCGACAAACTCGGGAATAAGGCCAAACTTGAGGAGGTCCACAGGGAGGATCTGCTTGAGGATCTCGCCTATAGGCATCTCCCTGTTGTCGCCCAACTCCGCCCCAAAACCGATGGTCTTTTTCCCGATGCGGTTCTGGATGATCTTTTCGATCCCCTCGAAGGCACCGCCGCAGATAAACAGGATGTTGGTTGTGTCGATCTGGATGAATTCCTGGTGAGGGTGCTTCCGCCCGCCCTGAGGGGGCACGCTGGCGATCGTCCCCTCGAGGATCTTCAAGAGAGCCTGCTGCACACCCTCGCCGGAGACGTCACGCGTTATCGAAGGGTTCTCCGACTTCCGGGCGATCTTGTCGATCTCGTCTATATAGACGATCCCCTTCTCTGCCCTCTCTATATCGTAGTCGGCAGCCTGGATCAGCTTGAGCAAAATGTTCTCCACATCCTCGCCGACGTACCCGGCCTCAGTCAAGGATGTGGCATCCGCTATGGCAAATGGGACATTGAGCATCTTCGCCAGCGTCTGCGCCAAGAGCGTCTTGCCGCTTCCTGTAGGCCCGAGCATGATGATGTTGCTCTTCTGCAGCTCCACATCATCCATCTTCATCCCGAGGTTGATCCGCTTGTAGTGGTTATAAACGGCAACCGCCAGGGTCTTCTTGGCGTGCTCTTGGCCGATCACATACTGGTCGAGGAACTCCTTGATCTCCTTCGGCTTAGGAATATCGCTTAACTCGAAGCCTGACTCCTCGCCGAGCTCTTCCTCGATGATCTCGTTGCAGAGCTCGATGCACTCATCGCAGATATAGACGCCGGGGCCCGCCACCAGTTTCTTCACCTGGTCCTGCGGTTTCCCACAAAATGAACACTTCAGCTGTCCCTTTTCATCACCGAATTTGTACAAAACTATACCTCCCTCGGACTAACTCTTTTTCTGTCCTACCCGGGTGGTAATGACCTCATCGATGATCCCGTATTCCTTCGCTTCTGGGGCATCCATGAAGAAATCCCGGTCGGTATCCTTCTCGATCCGCTCCAGTGGCTGCCCCGTCAGTTCCGAAAGAATCCGGTTAAGCCTGTCTTTTATCTTGATGATCCGCTTGGCGTGGATCTCGATATCGGTTGCCTGGCCCTGCGTTCCGCCAAGCGGCTGGTGGATCATGATCTCGCTGTTAGGCGTGGCAAAGCGCTTTCCCTTGGCTCCCGCAGCAAGGAGAAAGGCCGCCATGCTCGCCGCCAAACCCACGCAGATCGTGGATACATCAGGCTTCACATACTGCATCGTGTCATAGATCGCCAACCCGGCTGAAATAGAACCACCCGGAGAGTTTATATACAGGTAGATGTCTTTCGAGGGGTCTTCCGCCTCGAGAAAGAGCAGCTGTGCGATGACGACATTCGCAACGCTGTCGTCTATAGGTGTTCCCAAGAAGACGATCCTATCTTTCAAAAGGCGGGAGTAGATATCATACGCCCTTTCTCCCCGGTTGGTCTGCTCCACCACTATTGGAACCAAATATTGCGCCTCAGGCACAGCCATTCACCTGCTTCCTAAAAATTCCTTCTAAAGTTGAGTTGCTTTCAAGCTAACTATACCAAATTTTTTAGTCGGTTAAAAGTAGCCGCGAAGCATTTCACCCGCGGCTGAATCTCGATGCTCATCAGTCGTGAACTCACTTTTCCTCTAGAATGGCCTCGCCCTCTGCATCAGATGTCTTCTCCTCTTCCCCGACTGCCTCTTCAGAGACTCCTTCCTCTACGCCAACGCTCGCTTCTTCACCAGATTCCTCTGCAGCAGCCTCCTCCGAAAGCTCGACGGCATTCTCTCTCAGGAACTCTTCGACCTTTTCCCTGAGCATTCTCCGCTCGATCATCGTCAGCTGCCCTCTCTCCTCCAGAAGCTTTCGCAGCTTATCTGTCTCCATGTTATACTGGGCAGCCATGTCGTTGATCTCTGCCTCCAATTCCTCAGGGGTTACCCTGATCCCCTCAGCCTTGGCGATGGCGTCCAGAACCAAAGTGCGCTTGAGGGTCTCCCTCGCCTTGGCTTCAAGCTCCTTCTTGAACGTTTCAAAGTCCTTGTTAACAGCCCTGAGGTAATCATCTAAAACCAGATTCTGGAATGCCAATCCCTGAACAAAATCCTGAATATCCTGCTCGACCTGACGCCTCACAAGCGTCTCCGGAAGCTCGACCTCGGCCTCATCCACGACTATCTTGACAACGCGCTCAGTAAAGATGCGATTGGCGTTGATCTTTCCGACCTCTTCCAGTTTATTCCGCAGCTGTTGTTTTAATTCCTCGAGGCTCGAGCACTCGCTGACATCGCGCGCAAACTCATCATCGATCGGGCTCAGCTCCTTGCGCTTGATGCCGACTACCTTGACCTTGAATTGCGCCTCTTTCCCCTCTAGATCAGAATAGTGAAAAATTGAAGGAAGGTGCAAGGTAAATTCTTTCTCCTCGCCTACTTCCATCCCGAGCAAATGAGCATCGAAGCCTGGGATGAACCTCCCAGCACCGACCTCTACAGAGCGCTCCTTGGCCGCAAGCCTCGGCTCCGGCTTGCCGTCCACAAAAGCCTCGATATCGATAATGGCGATATCCCCATCGTCAACAAGCCCCTTGCTGACATCAACCAGCCTGGCATGGCGCTGCTGGAGGAGCTTTAGCTGGGCCTCAACCTCCTCCTCCCCTACCTTTACCTCCGGCTTGACGGCTTTGACTCCTTTATAGTTACCCAATTTGACCTCAGGCAGCACCTCGACCGTTGCCTTGAAGATCAGCGGCTTCCCTCTCTCCATCTGGATGATGTCGATCTTCGGCTTGTCTATAGGCTCTATCTCTTTCTCCTTCAAGGCCTCCTCGTAAGCCTTGGGGAGAAGGATCTCAAGGGCTTCCTCATAAAACACCTCTTTGCCCAGCCTGGCCTCTAGGATCGGGCGCGGAACCTTCCCTTTGCGAAAGCCAGGAACAGTAACCCTCTTCACGAGCCTTTGGTATGCCTTTTGCAGAGCTTCATCAACCTGCTCTGCCTCAACTTCGATCTCAAGAGCCACCTGATTTTTCTCTAGCCTCTCCAGAGCTGCACGCATTTATGCTCCTCCTAAAAAATAAATACGACTAAAATTTAAAATCTGGTGCGGGAGAAGGGACTTGAACCCTTACGGGGGTAACCCACCGGATCCTAAGTCCGGCGCGTCTGCCATTCCGCCACTCCCGCACTCATGTAGCATAATAGCACTGGTTTATCCCCTGCGTCAAGTAATCCATCGAGAAAAGGGGAATAATAGGATTATATGAAAGATAATCCTTAAGGAGTGAGCCAGATTGCTGGAAAAAGCCATTGCCGCTTTCCTTCTGCTGATCTTAGGGGGCACCCTTCTCTATATCTTCTTCACAAACGTGATAGTCCCCTTGCGCAGGCCGCCTAAGCCTTGACTCTCCTCATCAACCCGCTTCATACATCACTGAAAGAGAAGCCTCTGGGCGCACTCCGGAACATCGACATCTGGCGAATTGACCAGAGAAGAAACCGGGTAGGCGATCATCTCCCCGCTGTACGGGCGCATGATCTCCTTCAGCTCCCTCATCTGCGCTCTGGGATCGAGCCATGCCCGCTGCGCTTCCCGGTCCGCCAGGATCACCGGCATCCTCTCGTGAATCTCCCTCATAAAGTCGTTGGCAGCTGTGGTCACGATGCAGCAGGAAAAAAGGTCTGACCCCTCGGGATCCCCGTTCCAATCCCAGATCCCCGCAAACGCAAACAGAGATCCCTCTGGCAGCCTGATGCACATCGGCTGCTTAAAGCGCCCAGTTCTCTTCCATTCATAGAAACCATCGGCAGGGATCAGGCAGCGGCGCCTCAGGAACGACTCCCTAAAAAAGGGCTTCTGGTCGATGGTCTCAGCCCTGGCGTTGATCATCCTCTTCGAAGGGGACTTGTTCCTTGCCCAGCGAGGGACAAAACCCCAGTGCATAAGAAAGAAAGCATTTCCCTCCCCCTCGCGGGCGATCACCGGGACATCCTGCCCAGGGGCTATGTTGTACCTCGGGCTGTGCCTTGCAGTCCCAGGCTCCAAGCCGAAGTATCGCTCCAGGGCTTCACCACTTGCTGTAAGGAGAAAGCGACCACACATCCTTCCCACCGACCTTGCTCCAGAAGATTTCACCTAAGGTTCCCCAAACTCCTTCTGACAATCCCTAAAAGCGGCCTTCACGACGAAAAAACACATAAAATTTCTAATACCATTTATACTAACAAATAGCTGAAAGAGGAAGGGCCGAGGACCATGTTCAGCATGCTTTCTCGCAAGCTCAGATTCCTGAGATTCCTGCTTCAAAAGAGAGATGCCCATAAACAGCAAGAACAGGAAGAACAATGCTCAATGCATCTCATGAAGAGCCTTTCGCTCAACCTGCAGATCATCAGAGAGGCCCTGAACTGGACAAGCGACCTGAAAGTCAGGAAGTTCAAGATCCGCATAGACGTGGCAAGGGAGGCAGCGGTCGTCTTTATCGACGGGCTTGTCGACAAAAAGCAGATCAACATGCATATATTAAGGCCTCTGATGCTCGACCTGCTTGTAACCGAACAACGCCTCAGAAAACACAGCGACCTGTTCGACCTGCTCCCAAATGTTCTTCCAACAATCGAATTTAAAAAAACGACTTCTAAATTAAGCGAAATAATCGATGGCGTTCTATCCGGGAATGCAGCTCTCCTGGTGGAAGGCTCAAAACAGGCGGCTCTCCTGGAAACCCAGGGGTGGGAATACAGGTCGATCGAAAAGCCGGATACCGAGGGAACAGTCCGCGGCCCCAGGGAGGGCTTCATCGAAAACATCCAGACAAACATCGTCCTGCTGCGCCGCATCATCCGCGACCCTGCCTTTACCATCGAAAAGATGCGGCTGGGAAGGCGAACCAAAACCGATGTGGCGATCGCTTACATCAAAGGCTTGGCGAGCGAAGGCTTGGTGGCTGAGGTCAAAAAGCGATTGAAGAGGATCGATACCGACGCCATCCTGGAATCCGGGTACATCGAACAGTTCATCGAGGACAACCCTTTTTCCCTCTTCGCCTCCATCGGCAACAGCGAAAAGCCGGATAAGGTTGCGGGGAAGCTCCTGGAAGGCCGGGTAGCTATTCTGGTCGATGGAACCCCTTTCGTCCTAACAGCACCGATGCTTCTGATCGAGTGCTTCCAGAACACCGAGGACTACTACGCCAGGCCATACTTTGCAAGTTTTATAAGATGGATCAGGTTCCTGTCCTTCGCCCTGAGCGTGCTTTCACCCGCACTTTACATCGCCCTGGTAACCTTTCACCAGGAACTGATCCCGACCCCCCTGTTGATCACCATGGCAGCAGCAAGAGAAGGCACCCCATTCCCGACCGTCGTTGAGGTTATCTTGATGATCATCATTTTTGAAATCCTGCGCGAGGCAAGCGTGCGTATGCCCCGCTCCCTCGGTCAAGCAGTCAGCATCGTGGGAGCACTGGTGATCGGGCAGGCGGCTGTCACCGCCGGGCTGGTAGGAGCACCTGTCGTGATCCTTGTTGCCCTTACTGCCATAACCACATTCATTGTGCCTCCCATGGCCGATGCCGGAACATTCCTGCGCCTTTTCCTGATCATCATGGCCGGCACATTCGGTTTGTTCGGCATACTTATCGGTTTGCTCGAAACCCTGATCCATCTTGCTTCACTCAGCTCCTTCGGCGTTCCGTACCTTTCACCGGTAACTCCAATAAGCCTAACCGGATTGAAGGATGTATTTGTCAGAGCACCCCTTTGGACGATGTTCAACAGAACGAGAATCACCGACTGGTATGATCCCCGGCAGCAGGAGTTTCGTCCGATGCGGGAACTTTCCGGTCATGGCCAAAAGACCCTTCCAAACCGGAGGAGATACAGCAGCTGATATGGACATACCAAAATCATATCTGGCCAAACTGGTAGTGGCAATCATCCCGGTGCTGTTCCTGAGCGGCTGCTGGGACCGGCGCGAGCTGAACACCCTGGCCCTCGTCTCCGGCGTCGGGCTGGACGTCGCCAGTACCCCGAACAGGATAGTACTGACTCTCCAGATCATCAGGCCAGGTGAGATAAAACAACCCGGAGCCGGCGCAGGAGGTGGTGGCGGTGGAGCCGCAAGCCGGTCTGCCACCAGGGTGGGTTCAAGCACAGGAGAAACAGTTGATCAGGCCATAAAAAATTTCATCACCCAAACCAGCCGCTGTGTCTACTTCCCCCACAGCCAGATCATTGTGATCGGCAAAGAAGCAGCAAAACGGGGGATTTACCCGCTGCTGGATTTCTTCATTCGCAACCCGCAGCCCAGGCCAACCTCCCTGGTGATAATAGCAGCCGGCAGAGCCGGTGATGTTCTCCTTTGCGAGGACGGAATTGAAAAAATCGGAGCATTTGGAATCGCCAGATCGATCAAGGCGGCAGCCGAAAACTCTTTCACCCCGGCAGTTACCCTGCAGGAATTAACCGAACGGCTGATGAGCAAGACCGCCGCTCCCATCGCACCATTGGTGGAAATCTACGAAGAAAAGGAATCGACCGGGAAAAAGATGAAAAGGGTGCGGGTCAAGGGAACCGCCGTTTTCAAGGGAGATAAACTGGTCGGTGAGCTGGGATTGAAGGAAACCCGGGGACTGATGTGGGTACTGGGTAAAGTAAAAGATGGTGTTATCACAGTGCCAAGCCATGATGGGGATCAAAGCCTGGAGATCAGGCATGCCCGCAGCAAAGTTAAGGCAGAATTAAAGGAAAACAGGCTGCTTGTAAGGGTTGAGATCGCAGTGGAAAGCATGCTCGGGGATCAGAAAAACAGCAAAAACCTGGCTTCACCATCAGGCATCTCTTCCCTGGAAAGGATGCAGGCAAATTTCGTGCGCAGCGACGTGCTCGCCGCTCTGGCCAGCTCACGGGAACTGAATGCAGACATCTTCTGCTTCGGTGAAGAGTTTCACGGGAAATACCCCGGAATATGGCCAGAACTGGAAGCCAGATGGGATGAACTCTATAAGAATATTGATGTGATCGTTAATGTGAGATCGCATGTCTGCGATACGGGAGTCA
>JBNATO010000050.1:0-11321 GCA_049701555.1 Thermacetogeniaceae bacterium
TTAATGGAGATAAACTTCAAAAGGCAACTGAATTGGTGATAAAGGTTATAGAAGAGTTGACTGATTGAGGAATGGAGTGAGGAAATTGAAGCTTCAGCCCAACGGTTTGGCAACGGGTATAGGCAGTTTGCCTCACTGCGATCCTGAGGAAGCTGTTGCTCTGGTGATGAAGTACTTAAAGAAGGCGCCTCATTGGCCTCAGCTGCCGCGGCTTTCAGAGAGGGAGTATTTTGTGCATCAGTTCTTGAATTTCTTGGTAGAATTGGGGTTGCTGCAGATCACGAAGGGCACGAAGGCCTACCTCGCATCTGACAATCCGCGCTGGCCGGAATGCCTCGCTCGTTTCTATGAGGTCTACCTCAGCTTTGCGGAAGGTGATGATTCTTTTCTGGAAGATCTGGCTTTTCCTTCAGGCGCAGCGACAGGATTTGAGAGATTTGTCCAGTTTTTAGGGGAAAAGGGGATTGGAGAGGCGCAGTTTCTCAAGGGGCAGATAGTCGGTCTCCTTTCTGCTGGTTTTCAAGTGACTGACCCCGAAGGGCGGCCTGCTTACTATGATCATCAGCTGCGGGATGTGCTCTTGAAGCAGCTATCGATGCAGGCAGCTTGGCAGGTGAAGACGCTGAGCAGGTTCGGCTTGCCAGTTGTTGTATTCTTGGACGACCCGGTGATCGACAGCTGCGGCAGATATGACAGGATTGTTGTCAGCAAAGATGAAGTGATATCGGAGATAAGTGAGTTTGCTGGCTTTGTCAGGAGTCATGGAGGAATTGCCGGTGTGCATTCCTGTGCCGATCTCGATTGGTCGATCCTGCTCGAGGCGGATATCGATGTCCTCAGTTTTGATGCCTATCAGTTCGCTGAAAGTTTTGTTCTTTTCTCTGGTTTGCTACAAAAGTTTCTCAGCAGAGGCGGCATCGTTGCTTGGGGTATAGTGCCGACTTCTAGGGATGCGCTGAATTCAGAGGACACTTCCTCGTTGTTGGATCGAGCTAAGAGCATCATTCGGAAGTTGATTGCCAAAGGTGTGGAACCGCAGCTGCTCAAAAGGCAATCATTGATAACTCCTTCGTGTGGGGCTGGGACATTGGCAGAGCCAGAGGCGGTTCGCATCTACCAGCTGACTGCGGAGCTGTCAGAAAGATGGGAGAAGATTTTTGAAGAGGTATAAAGGGTATAGTTTTAAGAGTGCCAAGGGGGTTATCTTCCTTGGCTTTTTATTTTTATTGCTGTAAAATCATGGTATATTTTCGGGTTTTTTGTCCCAAAATTTAAAACAAAAATTTTGATGTAAAGCAGGAATTTTACGGGGTTAGATAGAAAATATGGTGGAGTAGGGTGGGGGAAAGTGGTAGATCGTTAGGCTAAAGTGGGGGAAACAAGTGTTTATAGGAGAACACCACCATACTCTAGACGGCAAAGGGCGTCTGATTCTACCAGCTAAGTTCCGGTCAAACCTCGGAGAGCGGTGTATTGCAACCCGTGGTTTGGATCATTGTCTGTTTGTGTTTCCGATGGAAGAGTGGCGGCAGATTGAGGAGAAATTCAGAAGCCTACCGTTGACCAACTCAGAAGCGCGGGCGTTTGTGCGCTTCTTTTTCTCCGGAGCTACAGAGTGTGAGTTAGACGCCCAGGGGAGGATATTGATCCCCCCTTCGTTGAGGGAGTATGCTGGGATGAACCGGGAAGTGGTGATCATAGGTGTTTCTTCGCGAATCGAGATCTGGGCAAAAGAGCGCTGGCTGGAATATTGTTCTCGTGCCGAGGAATCATACGAAAAGCTAGCTGAGAAGATGGGCGAAAGCGGTGTTTTTGGTGTGTGAGATCGAACACCAGCCGGTGATGCTTAAGGAAACGCTCGAGTTTCTTGCTCCTAGGGAGGGGGGAACTTATGTCGACTGTACTCTGGGAGCAGGCGGGCATGCGAAGGAGATCCTCTCAAGAATTGGACCTGGCGGGCGTCTCATCGGTATCGATAAAGACAGAGAGGCTTTGGAGAGGGCGAGGGAAAGGCTAGCTGAATTTGGCGATCGGGTCACTTATGTTGCTGGAGACTTTCGCTACTTAAAGGACATATTGAAGGAACTCAGCATAGCGAGTGTTGACGGGGTTCTGTTTGATCTCGGCGTCTCATCCTTTCAGTTGCTTGATCCTAGGCGTGGTTTTAGTTATATGTTTGATGCTCCGCTGGATATGCGCATGGATGAGACCATTGAGATAACAGCTGCGGATCTGGTCAACAATTTGCCTGAAGAGCAATTAGCTTCTTTGATCTGGCGCTATGGAGAGGAAAAGTGGGCCAAGAGAATCGCTTCTTTTATTGTGGAACGAAGGAAGAGGCATCCCTTTAGAACCACCGGAGAGCTTGTTGAGGTGATCAAAGCAGCCATTCCTGCTGCGGCGCGGAGAAAGGGTCACCATCCTGCTAAGCGCACTTTTCAAGCCCTGCGCATAGCAGTCAACGATGAACTTAATGCGCTTGTTGAGGGATTGAGAGCGGGTGTTTCATTGTTGAGGGAAAACGGCCGTATCGTCGTTATCTCTTTTCATTCTCTTGAAGATAGGATCGTTAAAAGGACATTTTTGGAGTTGGCTTCTTCTGGTATATGCAGTGATGCAGGTGATGACAGCTATGGGAATAGGCGGCTTCGTATACTGACAAAGAAGCCGCTTGTGCCTACTCCTGAGGAGGTAAAAATGAATCCAAGGGCGCGCAGCGCCAAGCTGCGCGCAGCTGAGTGTTGCTTATCTGAATGACTGTAATATTCCAAAAAGAGGTGAATAGATTTGGTAATAGCTGAAAAGAGCTATGAGCGCCTCTCTGTAAATGATCCTGGCCAACATGTTAAGACGAAAAAGAAGCAAAGGGTATACCTTCATTACAGAGTGGTTGCCCTCACTCTGGTTCTTTTAGCAGTAGGTCTGCTTTATACTTACCAGCACAACAGGATTATTTATTTAGGATACCGCATCAATGCCGCAAAGCAGAGGATCGCCATGATCCAGACAGATAACAAAAAGCTTGAACTAAAAATTGCGGGGCTTCAGTCTCCAGAGCGTGTAGAGAGGATTGCCAGAGAAAAGTTAGGAATGAAGGAACCTGACGGAATACTCCTTGCAGCAGGTATTGCTTCTAAGCCGGAGTCATCTGAGACCTCTTCTGAGAAAGCTAATGAAGGTCGGGCTCAGAAGAGCATCTTTGGGTTAGTAACCGGACATCTGATTGAAAGGGCTGAGGCTTTACCCCGCTGATGGAGTGAAGTGCTCTTGCAGGCCAGAGCTGTGGAAATACGCAAAAGGATCACCTTTCTCTTTTTTTGTATTTCTTTGGGTATAATACTTCTCGATATCAGGCTGGTTTGGCTTCAGCTGGTGAGAGGCAGCTGGTTCCAACAGGAAGCGTTGCGCAATCGCATAAGAGAGATTGCTGTCGAGCCCAAGCGCGGAGTGATCTATGACCGGAACGGGAATGAGCTTGCTACCAGCATTAACGTCGATGCGGTGTATGCGGTTCCGGCAGAGGTAAAGAAATCCGGAAAGCCTGCCGAAGTTGCTCGGGAAGTCGCTCGTATTCTCCGCATGGATGAAAAGGAAGTTTTAAAGCTGATAACAGAAAACCAGCATTCTGTATGGATAAAACACCAGATAGATCCGGGCCAAGCGCGACAGCTGCGTGCTCGCCGGCTTCCTGGTATCGGGGTGATTTCCAAGCCGAAGCGTTTTTATCCCAAAAACAATCTTGCCTCACATGTTTTGGGAATTGCCGGGGCTTACAATCAGGGGCTTGAGGGGGTTGAGGTAGAGTACGAAAAGGAATTATCGGGGATCAAGGGGCGGCTGTTGGTTGAATATGATGCTGCTGGCCGTGAGATCCCTGGCTCTGCTCACAAATATATTGAGCCTCAGCAGGGGTTGAGTCTTGTTTTGACGATCGACCAGACGATTCAGTATATAGCGGAGCGGGAGCTTGATAAGTTGATGCAAGAGCGGCATCCCAAAAGTGCCTCAATCATTGTCATGGATCCTCAGACAGGAGAAATTCTTGCCATGGCGAGCCGTCCCGATTTTGACCCTAACAATTATTTTAAATACCCTGCTTCAGCGAGGCGTAATAGAGCTATCGCGGACACTTATGAGCCTGGTTCAACGTTTAAGATCGTTACCCTTGCGGCGGCATTGCAAGAAGGCGTGGTAAACCGCAACACCAGGTTTTATGACCCAGGCTATATAAAGGTAGGAAGTGAGTACGTGCATTGCTGGCTTCCGGGAGGGCATGGGAGCGAAACTCTTGCTGAGGTTGTCCAGAATTCCTGCAACCCGGGCTTCGTGAGCATGGGCCTTCGGCTTGGAAAAGAGAAGTTCTACAAATATCTCAGGGCTTTTGGTTTCGGAGAACCGCTCGGTATTGACCTGCCTGGCGAGGCTGGGGGTATCATTGTTCCTGAGGAAGACGCCAAACCCATCGACTTGGCGTGTATGTCGATTGGTCAGGCGAATAGTGTGACTCCCCTTCAGATGGTCGCAGCCATGGCTGTGATAGCGAATGGGGGAAAATTGGTGAGGCCTCATGTGGTTAAGGAGATGAGAAACAGCAAAGGAGAGGTAGTCAAAAGAGTTAAACCTCAGGTTCTGCGTCAGGTTATTTCCCCTGAGACCGCCAAGGAGGTTAGGGATTATTTGGAACAGGTTGTATCCAAAGGCACTGGGCGCAACGCCTACATACCAGGTTACTCGGTGGGGGGGAAGACAGGCACCGCTCAAAAACCCGACCCGCACGGCGGCTATTCAGCTACTGAGCACGTGGCTTCGTTTCTGGGTTTTGCTCCTGTTGACTCTCCTCGGCTTGTGGCACTGGTCGTTGTGGATTCGCCGCAGGGCTACCCATATTACGGTGGTACTGTAGCTGCTCCTGTGTTCCGTGAGGTTGTGCGGGACACCCTGCGTTATTTAGGCATCCCCCTTCGTTATCAACCGGATGAGAGCAAGCTTCAGGAAGATATGGCGATAGTTCCTTCTGTTGTCAACCTTCCTGTTGAACAAGCGGAAAAGTTGCTCAAAGAGGCGGGGTTGGAAGCAGAAAAGTTGGGAAATGGAAAGATAGTCTATAGCCAAGTCCCGCTGGATGGTGTAAGGGTAAAGAAGGGGAGCAAGGTTCTTCTGAATTTAAACATGCCTAAACGAATTTCGGGTGAGCGCGTTGTTCCTGACTTAAAGGGAAAGTCTTTGCGTGATGCGGCGGAAATCCTGGGATTGATGAACCTTGTTCTGGTGCCTGAGGGTGAGCCAATACCCACTGGGACTGCTGTTGAGCAGGATCCCCCTCCTGGAACTCGAGTTTCAGCGGGTTCTAGCGTAAGGGTTAAGTTTCAGCCTGCTTTGCCTGCTGACATTGGTCCATAAATCCAACAGATTTTTGGTAAAAATAGTAAATAGGAGAGAGGATGTTGATGGGAGTACGTTTGAGTGAAGCGCTAGAGGATGTAGAGATAATTGCTGACAATGGTTTGAACCCTGTGATTGCCGGCATCCATTACGATTCTCGCCAGGTGCAGCCTGGTTTCGTCTTTGTGTGCATTAAAGGTTTTCGTTTGGATGGGCATTCTTTCGTGGGGGACGCCCTGGCACGGGGAGCTATTGCTGTGGTCAGCGAGAGAAGAATAGATATTCCTGATGGGATTGCATGGATTCAGGTCAGCGATACTCGCTCTGCTTTAGCGGCAATGTCTGCGAGTTTTTATGGTCACCCGAGCAGGGAACTTTTTCTGTGTGGTGTCACGGGAACTAATGGTAAAACGACCACGACTCACCTGATCGAGGCTGTTCTCCGCGCTAAAGGGGAGAAAACAGGTATTATCGGGACTGTCTGGAATAAGATCGGAGACCAGAAACTACCGGTTACTCATACCACTCCCGAATCTCTGGATCTGCAGGCGCTTCTTCGGAAGATGGTTGACTCAGGTGTCAGAGCAGTTGCCATGGAGGTATCATCACATGGCCTTGCTCTAAAAAGAGTAGCAGGTTGTGAGTTTGATGCAGCAGTGTTTACGAACTTGACACAGGATCACCTCGACTTCCATAAAGATATGAGGGAATATTTAGAAGCCAAGATGCTTCTCTTCAAGAGTTTGGGCCGAAAGAGAACAAAATCCCGCCCATTCTATGCTGTGGTCAATGCGGATGACCCTTCGGCAGAAGAAATCGTAAAGAACACTGACGCTCCTGTTATCACATACGGGATCAGGGAGAAAGCGGATCTGGTAGCTGAAGAGCTTGAGCTTTCCTCCAAGATGAGCAGTTTTGTGCTTTCTTATGGAGGGGCAAAGATCCCCTTTACAATTCTTCTGCCAGGCGCCTTCAATGTGTATAATACCCTTGCGGCTGTTGCTGTTGGCATCCAAGAAGGTGTTCCGCTGGATGCCATTCGTGATACACTGAAAGAAGTAAAAGGAGTGCCTGGTCGCTTCGAAGTGGTGGATGCAGGGCAAGATTTTACAGTTATTGTCGACTATGCTCATACTCCTGATGGCTTGGAAAATCTGCTGCGAACTGCACGCGCAATCACTGCTGGGAGGTTGATCACTGTTTTCGGGTGTGGTGGAGATAGGGATCCAGGCAAACGCCCGCTTATGGGAAAGATCTCCGGTGAACTGAGCGATTATACAGTGATCACTTCTGATAATCCCCGCACCGAGGACCCTCAGCGCATTATTGAACAGATCGTGGCTGGTATTGAGCAAGTGGGCGGCGCAAAGTTCGCTGTCGAGCCTGACAGAGCAGAAGCGATCAGGGTTGCTCTCCACTATGCGCGAAGCGGAGACGTAGTGGTTATTGCAGGGAAGGGACATGAGGATTACCAGATCATTGGTGAGAAGAAATATCCCTTCGATGACCGAAAGGTAGCAAGGGAGATTATCGAGAAGGAGATACTGGGTTAGCAATGGAGCCTCTGGGACTTAAGGATGTCATAAAAGCCATCGACGGCGTAGTTGTCTCTGGGAATCCAGATGTGACTGTGCAAGGAGTCGCCATTGACAGCAGGCGGATAGAGCCTGGTCAGCTGTTTTTTGCGTTTAAGGGGAATAAGGTTGATGGACATGATTTCGTCGGCGAAGCGCTGCGTCGTGGAGCGGTTGGGGCGGTGATCTCCAAGCCTGTTGCAGTAGTTACTGACCGCCCTTTGATACGCGTCCAGGACCCATATAAAGCTTTGCAGGATTTGGCGCGTTATTACCGCAGCCTGTTTCAGATACCTGTGGTTGGGGTTACTGGGAGTACAGGAAAGACAACAACCAAAGAGCTTATAGCCGGGGTGCTCGGTGTCCGATTTTCGGTGCTAAAAACAAGCGGTAATTACAACAATGAACTCGGTCTCCCTTTGACTGTTTTGCAGTTGCATAAGGGACATGAGGTGGCAGTTCTGGAGATGGCCATGCGCGGGCGCGGTGAAATCGCCTCTTTGTGTGATATCAGCAGGCCGCTCGTTGGTGTGATCACCAACATTGGTCGAACGCACTTGGAGTTGCTGGGCACACAGGAAGCGATAGCTGAGGCGAAGGGGGAGCTTTTGGAGAGCCTCCCCCCTGAGGGATGTGCTGTTCTCAATCCTAAAGATCCATGGCAGATGAAGCTTAGAGAGAAGGCAAAGTCGAATATTCTCTACTATGGTGATTCAGAAGAGTGTGATGTACGAGCTTTGAGTGTGCGGTCTCTCGGTCTCAGTGGCTCTGTTTTCCTCCTACGCACTCCCAGGGGAGAAGCGCTTTGCCGCCTCCCTTTGCCTGGGTTGCATAATGTAACTAATGCGTTGGCTGCGGCAGCGGTGGGACATTGGTTTGGTTTGACTCCTGCCGAGATCGCAGCTGGTTTGGAAGAGGTTACTGCGGCAGGGATGCGATTGGAGATCAAGGATGGAATCAAGGGCAGCAAAATCATAGACGATTCCTACAATGCTAACCCGGATTCGGTGAAGGCGGCCTTGAATCTTCTAGCTCAAGTGTCAGAAAAAAGACGTGGAATAGCGGTTCTTGGGGATATGTATGAGCTCGGCGAAGAAACTGTTTCGGGTCATCGAGAGGTAGGAATAAAAGCAGCTGAATTGGAAATAGATTGCCTATGTACAGTTGGCAAGCTGGCGAGAGAGATAGCTTACGGTGCTCTTGGGGATGGGATGCCCCCTGACCGTGTGCACGTTTTTGATGATAAATCGCAGGCAATAGAATTTCTGAAAGCGTTTTTGCAGGAAGGCGATCTTGTTCTCATCAAAGGTTCGCGTGGGATGAAGATGGAAGAGATTGTTTGGGCTCTTACAGAAAAGGTGAACTTTGATGGATGCGAGAAGTGAACATCTGATAATGATACTCGTTGCCTTTGGAGCAGGGCTGTTCATTACGTTGTTGCTAGGCGTTGCCCTGGTACCGCTTCTCTATCGGCTGAGGTTCGGCCAGGAGGTGCGCAGCGATGGGCCGAGTTCCCATCTCAAAAAGAAGGGCACTGCCACAATGGGCGGCCTGATGATCCTTGGGGGTACTGGTTTGGCGTCATTGCTGTTGGCGGGTGCCTTTCCTGCGGTGTGGCTTCTGCTAGGGGCAACGTTCGGATGTGGTTTTTTGGGCTTTCTCGATGACTACCTCAAGGTGGTTCTCAGACGCCCGTTGGGGCTCAGAGCAAGGTCAAAGCTATTGGGTCAACTGATCGTGGGGATCATGGTTGGTTGTGGGCTCCACTTTTTAGGGCGGGGAACTTCGATTTGGATTCCCGTTGTTGGGGTGACAATAAACACAGGTATATTCTACTACATCTTTGTGATCTTCCTCCTGATGGGAACAACTAATGCGGTTAACCTGACAGACGGCTTGGACGGCCTGGCGTCTGGGTTGATGGCGATCGTCTCTGGTGCCTACGTTTTTGTCGCCTGGAGGTGCGGGCAGGCGTCGACGGCTCTTTTTGCCGCAGCTCTTGCGGGGAGTTGCCTCGGCTTTTTGCGCTATAACTACCACCCTGCACGTGTTTTTATGGGGGATACTGGTTCTCTAGCGCTGGGCGGCGCTCTCGCCGCGCTCGCTGCCTTGACACGGACAGAGCTCCTGCTGTTGATCTTTGGGGGGGTATTTGTTGTTGAGACCCTTTCTGTGATGATTCAGGTCATTTCGTTTCGCCTTACTGGACGGAGAGTTTTCAAGATGAGTCCTCTCCATCATCATTTTGAGTTATCCGGTTGGCCGGAAGTGAGAGTGGTGCACTTTTTTTGGCTTTTAGGGTTTTGTCTCGCAGTTTTGGGAATATGGATGTTTAAAGGTTATTGTTAGGGGTTGATGGGAGTTGCTGGATTTTAGAGGGAAGAAGGTTTTGGTAGTAGGATTGGCGAGGAGCGGGCTGGCTGCTGCGCGTTTTTTGGCGAGAATGGGAGCTGAGGTGACAGGGACTGACATAAAGGGAGAGGAAGAGCTTGGCGCTGGAATTGAGGAATTGAGGCGGCTTTCCGTTCAGCTGGTGTGCGGGAAGTATCCGCCTATCAGGAGAGGGTGTTACGATCTGGTTATCGTCAGCCCTGGCGTGCCCTCTGATATACCTCTGTTGCGAACCGCCAGGGAGGCAGGAATTCCTGTTTGGAGTGAGGTTGAGCTTGCTGGAAGGTTTATCGAAGAGCCGATCATTGCCGTTACCGGAACGAATGGCAAGACAACGACAACATCGCTGATCGGTTACATTTTCCAGCAAAGCGGATGCGATGTTGTTATTGCCGGTAATATCGGTATTCCTCTCATCGGTGAAGTGGAGAGAGCGCTCTTTACTAAGAAAAAGGTGAATTATTGGGTGGTGGAGGTTAGCTCATTTCAGCTCGAGCATATCCAGCTGTTCCGTCCGCATATAGCAGTTTTTTTAAACCTCACTCCTGATCACCTGGACAGACATGGCACTCTCGCGGAATACGGATTGACAAAAGCCCGTATTTTTTCCAACCAGAGGAAAACAGATTATGCTGTACTCAACCTTGATGACCCATGGATCTGCAACAATCTGCGTTCTTTGGAACCCCAGGCCTTCTGGTTCTCGCGCCGTACCGTACCAGATATTGGCATAGGAGTTCATGATGGTTTAATTGTGGTTAGTAAAGAAGGGCGCAAAGAGAGAGTATGTCCTGTAGGGGACGTCGGTATACCTGGTCCCCATAATCTGGAGAATGCTCTGGCAGGAGCTGCTGCAGCTCTTCTGGCGGGGATCGATATTGAAGTGATTGCAAAAGCTCTTCACACGTTTCCAGGCGTTCCTCATCGCTTAGAAACTGTCGCAGTTATAAACGGAGTGAAGTATGTGAATGATTCCAAAGGGACGAATCCCGAGTCGGTTTTGAAGGCGCTGGAATCTTTTGACGCCCCGATCGTCTTGATAGCCGGTGGAAGGCATAAAGGAAGCGATTTCGGGGAGCTTGCAAGGAAGATCAAAGAGAAGGTAAAGGCACTGATACTGTTGGGTGAAGCCGCCCCTCTCATAAAGGATGCGGTGATGGCAGCAGGTTATGACAAAATATGGAGCGTCGCCTCCATGAAGGAAGCTGTCGTCACAGCGGCTGAGATTGCATCGCCTGGCGATGTAGTGCTTCTCTCGCCTGCCTGTGCTAGTTGGGACATGTTCCGCGATTATGAGGAGCGGGGGGAGGTTTTCAGGGAATTGGTAAGGGAGCTTCAAGGGGGCGAATGAGTTGAATGAACGAAGGAAGTCACCCGATTTTTTCCTGTTTATGGCTGTCCTGCTTCTCCTCACCTTGGGGATCATTATGGTTTTTAGCTCGAGTTACGTATACGCTCAGACCGTCTATGGAGATGGGGCGCATTTTCTCAGAAACCAGGTTATATGGGCGCTTCTTGGCATCGCTGGTATGTTAACTGTAATGAAGATCGATTACCAGGTGTTTAGAAAATGGGCACCTCACATTATCGGTTTGGCGGTTTTGTTATTAATTCTTGTGATTATTCCTGGTGTTGGAATAAGCATCAAAGGATCCAGGCGCTGGCTGGGATTTGGGCCGCTCACTTTTCAACCATCTGAAATTGCCAAATTAGCTGTCGTGGTCTTCTTGGCAAGGGCATTATCAGCACACCCCCAGCGTGTCAAGCATTTTTTCAAGGGGTTCTTACCGCCGCTCTTGGTTATAGGGATTGTCTGCGGTTTGATTTTGGCTCAACCCGATCTGGGCACTGCTGTCACGATAGCAGCGTGTGGATACCTGATGTTGCTAGCGGCTGGCGCTAAAAAAAGCCACTTGGTGGCTTTGGCGCTGTTGGGAGTGGCCATGCCGCCGGGTGTGGCGGTGGAGCCGGTGA
>JBNATO010000051.1:0-11237 GCA_049701555.1 Thermacetogeniaceae bacterium
CAGCTTCGAAGCTGCCGAACAGCTTGACGATGACCTTCCACTTCGGGCACCCTACCTTGACGCCGAGCTCGGACTCGACGTCGTGGCACGTCGGCCTGTAGCCGCCAAGCTCCTGGGACAGCCTCCTCAAAGCCTCGACGCAGTCCTCCTTCGTGGGCTTGAAGTCCTGGCCCTGGAGGTAGCGGTAGTACAGCCTGTCGAGTTTCCTTGCGGGAAAACCCGCGGCCCTGAGAGCGTTGCCCCAGGAGCCGAAGACGCGGCAGAAGACCTTCACGTTATTGTTGAAGTCGGTCCGCGTTGGAACGCGGCCGAGCTCTCTGGCTTTGTCTTTGAGCCTTTTTATCAGAAGCTCTCTGATTTCCTTGTCGATATCCGTAACGGCGCACTCAATCGCCAAACACAGTCACCTCCCTTGCACTCCGAAATTAACGGGCATCTGGCTTTCGGCGATGCCCCTTGAAATGACTCCTGAAGCGCTTGAAAATCTCGTCCAGAGAAACATCCATGCCAGCACTATCGGCGCCACCTGTTATGCCGAGCGCCGGAAGCTCTTCGTTGAGCCCGTCCGCAGGGAAAGGAAGCTTCTTTTTGACAACGCATGCCTTCACGACATTTTTTGCCTGCATGACACGAATCAAAGCCTCATCCAAAGCGCTCGGAGCTTTAGAACCCAGCGCCGGATTAGGCCACAGCGTTACCTTTCCCAGACGCTCATCTCCCGCCCGCAGGAAAACTACAGCGCAGTCTACAAGGGGCGACTCCGGAAAGTGACTGAAGAAATTGACGACAGCCGTTGTCTCCTCTCTAGAGCCCATCCCGGGCTCCGATGCTTCTTCCTCAATGAGCACGTCCGGCATGTCGACGGAGAAACGATGCCCTTCCAGCATCCAGTCAACGGCTGCCAGAGTCCTGCTTGTGTCGACCTTTCCGACCTTAAGCCTCACATTCAACCCGTTCAACCTGCATTACAGCAGCGCTGTTCTGAGTTCCCTCAGGTAGTCGGCGTAGACTAAACCCTTGTTTACGTTTCTTGTGTACCCCCAAACGTCTTCGCTTTCCGCTTCGAGGCGCTTGCACCACTCCGAGAAGGTGTAGAACGGGAGCACAAGCTCACCCCATCCCGACGCAGCTTGAACTGCCCGCGCCGCGGCATCCCACGCATCGAAGCTAGGCCACCAGCAAAAAGCCCTCTCGTCGCTCAACACCGCTCCGTCTCCAAAGAGCAGACGCTGCCAAGAAAAGCTCCTTTCCTCGAAACCGAAGCTCGGCGACAGGCACGCGAGCAACACTGCGCCTTCGAGCTCCCAGAAGCCCACGACCGGGGGCGTATTCGTATTGTGCTTCCTCCTGAGGAGGAGCCAGCGAACAGAATAAACATCGTTGATGTCTCTGTGCCTCAAACCCCCGGGCAGCCAAACGCCAGCAACCCTCATGGATTTGTTTTTGTTCTCTTTCACGGTGAGCACAACCGCCACTCTGCGCCCGTTAACTAGCGGCAGCTCGACTCTAACGAGCTGCAGTTTCCGGGCACAGCAAGGGCTGCTGTCCCCAAAAGCCGGACGGTTTCCCTTTTTGTCAGCATCGCCAAAGAGCACGATGTCCATACAGTTCCCCCTACTACAAATTTTTCTTTTCTCTCTCCGCATCGAGAACTATCACCTTTCCGCCCAGCGCCCGCCGCACGTATCCTTCGTAGCGCCTGAACACGCCCATCCAGCGCTGGGCCTCAAGGTAATAGTCTCTTAAGTCGACCTGTGCGGATAGCTCCGCTATTTCGGGTTCCTCTCTCTCAAGATTGAGCACTAGCCTCCTCAGCCTGGAGGCCAAAAGGGAAGGCGCCCGCAGCCGGGCGACCTCCCTCTCGAGGACCTTCTTCTCCGCGCGCAGGGCTTTAATCTCGCTCCGGAGCCTGGACACGTCGTCCTCTCCGTTCAGGACGCTCAAGACGTCCTCCTGCTTCTCAGGAGAAAGTTCGGCAAGCATCATCGAGGCCCTCACGCCTATCCTCCCGGACAGGAACGCCTCCAGGGCCTCAGGGATGAGCTTTTCGCAGCGCCTGAGGAGTTCGCTAACTGTGCTCCGCTTCTTGTTCAGTTTTTTAGCTATCTCGTCGCACGACAGGCCGCTCTCCCTGAGAGAGAGCGCCTCCCTAACCCAATCGGCAGGCACGCTCCACCAGCCTCCGGTTTCTCAGAAAATCCCTCTGCATCAGCACAACCTCTTCGATGTCGCTCCTTCCGGTGAAAGATTTGAGCGCAGGCCACTTCTCCCTCCGGGGGATTCTTCTCCCTGATTCCCAGGACCTGTACGTGCTGAGGTTCGTCCCGCACGCTTCGGCTGCCCTGCTTATGCTGATATTTTTCTCCGCCCGGGCGCTCATGAGAACTGCCGGAAGGGGGCCGAAGCTCATCGGGCCCGTCATCTGGTACGAATCAATCCAATCCAGCACTTCGGGCACCAGGTGGCACGGTATCCTGTCGAGCGACGGGCAGTTGAACTCCCTCAGCAGGGCGTTGATGAGCATAAAACGGAACCGCGGGGCGAGGGGAGACGCCCCGGGGTTCGACTCCAGCCATTCCGACATTTTTTCGTTAATTTTGCCGTACACTTCTTCTTTCCCGCCGTCCGAGACGGGGTAGGTGTCGATGAGCTCGACCAAATCTGAGACGCCGCCGTACTTCCGGAAGAGCTCCTGCTTCTTCGCGAACACTTCCCCTGCTTCAATGTAGGGAGCTAGTTGTTCAATGAGTTCGCCCTGCCACGTTGCCAGGACAAGCGCGGCGTTTTTCGCCTGCTCCAGAACGTCCGCTATAACGGAGCCACCATCTCTTACTTTAGCGGCGATTTTCGCCGGGGGTTCCGCGAGAACCGGCAGCTTCCCTGCATCATCACGGGTCATCTTTCTCACGCTGCTCCGGTTAATCAACCCTCATCCCTCCTGATGGGTATGACGTTTATGACCCTCCCCTGGGCCGCGGGGCCGAGGGCTGTCCTGATGATGTCCTTGAAGCGCTCCAGGGTGTTCAGCCACCTCTGGGCCTCTATGTAGTGCGTTTCTGAAATGTTGACCTGGGTCGCCAGCTCCGCCAGCTCCTCCTCTTCCCTTTCGAGGGCGAGCATCAGCTTCCGCATCCTCGATGCGAAGAGCGACGGGGAGCGGAGCCTGTTGACTTCCCTCTCTAAGACCCTCTTTTCAGCCTTCAGGCGCTCAATTTCGCTAACGAGGGCATCTTTGACCGACTCCTGCGCGTCGCCGCTCTCAAGCCTCTTCCGGAGTTCAGATATCTCCCTTTCTAACTCCTGGATGCGCGCCTGCTGGGCCGGGTCGGGCACGACCTTTTCGACGACCTTCTCTACGACTTCGGGTTCGACCTGCTTCCCCAATTCGAGCTCCTTTATCTTGCTTTTCAGGTCCTGGACCTCCGACCTGTAGGCCTCCTCCATCTCGGAGAGCTTCGCCCGAGTTTCAGCTAATTCCCTTTCCTTTGCCTGAAGCTCCTCCTGCAGCCGCCTGAGTTCGTCCGGCGAAACGGCGTTGCGCAGGCTATCCTGGAGTTCGGCGACGGCCCTCTTGAGCTCGGATTCGCGCTGCTCGAACGCGACCTGAATCTCCCTGCGCTGACGCTCCAGTTCGTCAATCTTTGAACTGAGCTTGCTTATCTCACGCTCTGTTTCAGCACGCACCTCAGCCTCTATTTTCTTCCGAAGCTCCCTAGCCTCTGCCTTACTGAGTTCGGCTATCTTCTCCCCATAGACAGCAAGTAATTGTCTCTGAGTCTCTGGAGACAGAAAGCCTAATTCTGAAGCAGCAATAGCACCCAATTTACCGGTAGAAACAAGCTCTTGAAGTTCGGGAATTAGGTCGTTTATCTTGTCTAGTCTCTTGACGTGCCTTTCACTCACTCCCATCATGTTGGCAACTTTTAAGAGGGCATTTTGCCCCTTTGAAACACCTATTTCTTCCATATCTGGTTCCTCATAGTTTGTCAAAAGGACACTGTGTCCCTTTGACTTCCTAATTTCTTCCATGTCTGGTTCCCTGTAGCCGCCGCGCCTTATGCCGTATTCTTCCTTCAGCTTTCTTATCAGCCGCGCTATCTGCACATCATTTAAGTGCCTGCGGAGCAGGTTGTCCCTTATCAGCATCGAAACAGCTTCGTCGCTTTCTGGGTCAACATCTCTGATTACGACCGGAACGTGGGTGAGCCCGGCTTCTCTTGCTGCTTCAAGCCTCAAGTGGCCCGCCAGCACTGTGTAGTCTGGGGTAACGACTAACGGGTTAATAATCCCATTTTGCTTAATGTCCTCGACGAGCTCCCGCCAGAGATTTTCAGGGAGCCTGTCGGGGAAGAGCTCTGAGTTCTTCGGATGGGGCTTCAGAAACGAAATTGGAACTTCGTTGGAATTCAAAAAAAGCACCTCCTCACGGTTTTATAGATTCTGTCCTCAAAAAATAGAAACGCTCCGGAGCGTTCTCAGCTCCGGAGCCTGCCGTATATGTGTCTACGTCCACCGGGGTCCGCCGTACGGCAACTCCCCGGCAAACGCCCCGAACGTCTCCGTTCCCCTGAGCCTCAACCCGGCCCGGGCGTTTTCAGAAAGCTTCTGAATCAGCTCTGCCACCTCGAACGGCCTCTTTACCCCCCTCATGACGAGGACGGGGTCGGTAGCATCAGCAGCATAGAGCACCACAGTGCCAGTTCCTATTATCCTGTCGAAGGGCGTCTGGCCGGCACGGACGTCCATGACGCGGTACAATAGAAGCCTGTCCTCTATCCTGAAGAGGAGGCCGCGCCTGACGTGGAGTGCGTCTTTTGTGAGGAAGTAGTTTTCGAACAGAACGGGGAGACCCATCCAGCGCCCCAAGTCACTCCAGATGATATTATCCAGAAAACACCACCCCCTATTCTCCTCTGGCCCAATACAGTTCAGACAGGTCGCGCGATACGGCCTTCAGGCGCAGTTTTTCCCCGTCGGGGAGATAGAAAGCATACCGGGACAGTTCGTCATCGTCTCTCCAGGACTTAAAGCCCCAACCCCTTTCGTCTGAAGAAAACAACTTAAGCTTCTCCCCGGGGTCTAGGGTTATCTTTCTTCCGTCAACATCAAGAACGATTATGAAGTTTTCCGAAGAGCGCGCCTCTTCATACAGAACAGCATGACCATGATATCTAACAGGAAGACCACGCTTCGTGACCAACACAACGCGCGCTTTTTTCCAGTTCTCTTTAAAGTACTTGTTTTGGGTACTCACCCTGTATATGACCGCGCTTACGGCGCAGAAGTAGAAAACGGCCACAGCAATCAAGAACACAATCAGACCTCTTTCGGGCCGCATACGCACCGCTCCTAATTAGTACCAACCAGACCAAACAAGAGTCTTCTGATTATATCCGCCGCCTTTCTCAGCGACCTCAGCGGCACTTCCGGGTCAAACTTCATGTTTTTGTCTCTATAGCACGACTCAATTGTGATAGAGAGAGGATTCATGGATAACACCGTTGCTAAGAGATACCGCGCAAACGGCTCATCATTCAGCTCCTTGTGAGGGAACGGAGAAAACGCGGAGCTGCCTGTAACGTGATACCTGCGCGCCTTGAGGAGCTCCAGTTGACAGTTGAGCGTTAAGTCATTCAGATTAAAGTAGACAATTTCCCCTGACGAAACGGCGTAAGCACCGTTCCCGTTCTTTTGGTGCTTAGCCCCGATGCTCCAGTTCTTCACCGTTCGCATCGTAACCAGCAAATGCTCCGTATCAATCAAGACATCGCACCCAGCACGCCTTACTATCTCCAGGATATCTCCAGCCAGAACGCCTGTCCGGAGCGCGTAGTTCGGAACTCCGTTGTCGAGAAACGGTATTGTGACGTTTTCGATGTGGACCGGTATTCCGGCATCCTTAAAAACGGAAAATACCTCTACTGTTGCGTCCATCAAACGCCTGTACTCTTCCTCCGTCTCCACGCCGTTTCCCGTGCACCCGTGCATCACGGCGTACTCAGCGCCAAATCTTTTTAACCACTCAGCAATCACCTCAGCTTCATGTGAACTCAGGCTATCCGCCGGAGGCAGGTGAACGGCGTACGCGAGCCCGTTTTCAACGACGTACTCCTTCATCCTCTCGGCGGCACTTAGCTCTTCGTCTACTTTCTTTCCCCGAACGTTCAGGTTGATTTCGATACCAAACCGAAAGGCGTCCTCTCCTTTCTGCATGTTGCGGATTTCCTTCACGGCGAGCGGCAAAATGTTCGAACTGCGGGTCTTCAACCCAATGAGCAGCAAAAGCTTGTCGATGGTTACCACTCCTTTCCTGCCTCTCAAAATGGTTTAAAACCTTCAAAAAAAGAAAAGCCGCCTGAACGCGGCTTAGCTCATAAAGCATTTAAAGACGCCCAAAGAAATCACGCTTCATCGTGACCAAACCAAGGACAGCCAGAACAACAATTAAGAAACCGCACAAAATGTCTTTGTAATCCAAAAAAACACCTCCCTCAAGGCGCCAGCAAGCGTCTCAAAGCACCTTCACAATCTCCCCGGCATCTTCTACCGGCAATACCACATCCGCGTCCTCCGGAATAAGGCTCTTTTTGCCGGAAGACAGTATCTTCGAAAAGCTCCTGAAGCCGTACACAGCGAGGATATTCCGCTTCCAGAACGCCCCGACGACGTATGGCCTGCCGCCCGCCTTGTAAAAGCTCTCAAGGGCATGAATTTCGCTGTCGGGGAACCGGCTTTTCCCCAGGTAAATGCTCCCGTCGAAGGTCTCCTTGCACTCCACCGCAACGGGGATGCCGTTTATCACTCCGACGAAGTCGACAGGCGCCCCCTTCTTAGGGAACGCCCTCCCGTCCCTCAAAAGGACGATTCTGTTCGCCTGGCGGAACATGCATACGCCGGGGGAGCTGTCGAAGACGTGCTCCAAAAGCTCTTCGAGGGCGCGTCCCCTGTTGGCCAGGTTAACCTGCTTTTGCACAGCGCACCACCTCATCATACAGGGTTCTGATTACTTTAAAGTCCTGCCATACAGGTTTTTTCTTTTCGGGGTCCCTCAGGAGGGCCGCCGGGTGAAACGTCGGAATTATCTTAATTCCCCCTTTCTCAAAGACTTTGCCCCGGACGGACGTTATTTTTGCCCGGGGGTGGACCAGCCTCTGCGTCGCTAAGGAGCCCAGACAGACGATAATCCTGGGCTGGATTATCTCTATTTGCCTTGTCAAATACGGCTGGCAGGCGTCCGCTTCGGAATCCTTGGGGGTCCTGTTCCCCGGGGGGCGGCACTTGCACACGTTCGTGATATAGATTTCGCTTCTGTCTATACCGGCAGCGCCGATGATTTTGTCTAATAACTGCCCAGCCTTCCCGACGAAGGGTTCCCCTTTTGCGTCTTCATCGGCCCCGGGGGCCTCACCGACGAACATCAAAACGGCGTTCGGGTTCCCCCTGCCGAAAACGACCTGCGTCGCAGATTTCCTCAGAGGGCACTCTCTGCAAGAAACACACAGCGCCCTGAGGGAATCGAGGTCGTCGACGGAATCGAGCACAGAGTACCAGCGCATGCAGACACTCCTTTCCGAATTTAGAAGGAATTTGACAACATGCACAAAAATTAATGCATAGTATACATTTGCCTTCAATAAACAACACTGCGTCCAAAGGGGATATCTATGGATAACAGTGACATCAGAGTCTGCGCCTACGCCCGCGTGTCGTCTGAAGAGCAGCAGGAGCGCGGCACGATTCAGAACCAGATTGAGTTCGGGGAAAAATACGCAGACCTCCACGGCTACAAAATCCTGAAGTGGTATCTGGACGACGGCATCACGGGGACGATTCCCTTGAGCGAGCGCCCCGGGGGTAAAGAGCTATTAAAGGACGCCGAAGAAGGAACGTTTGAGCTGCTCCTCGTCTACAAGATAGACCGCCTGGGGAGGTCCGCCAGGATAATCCTGGACTCCGTATACGAGCTTGAGCAGTACGGAGTCAAGATAAAGTCCATGACCGAGCCGTTCGACACCGGCGACCCCAACGGAAGGTTCATCCTCACGATACTTGCCGGGGTCGCGGACCTCGAGAGGGAGACGATACTGGAGCGCATGTGGCTCGGGGCCAACAAGGCCGCCCGTGAGGGGAAGTGGCTCGGCGGGATAGTCCCCTACGGTTACCGCGTGAACGACGACGGCTACCTTGAGATTAACAACGACCCGATACCCGGCTTCGACGTGAGCGAAGCCGATGTCGTCTCGATGATATACAGGTTAACGGTCGAAAAGGGCTGGAGCACCATCAAGATAGCCGACTACTTGAACCTCCTGGGGATACCGCCGTCCTACGCCATCAAGAGCATGACCGGCAAGAGAAAGATGAACACCGCAGGCGTCTGGAGGCCCAGCCGCATCCGCAACATGATAGTCAACACCACATACAAAGGTATACACGTTTACGGGAAGAGGGCCAGCAGGAAACGGGAATTAATCGCGAGAAACGTCCCCGCGATCGTCTCCGAGGAAGTATGGGAGAAAGCGCAGGAAGTCCTCAAGGAGAACCAGATAGAAGCCCTGAGAAACACCAGGCGACGCTATCTGCTCCGCGGGATGATAAAGTGCGGCATCTGCGGGCTCACATACTCCGGCGTCGCCTACAAAAGCACAGGTCGCAACCGAAAAGGTTACTACGTCTGCAACGGGAAGCACGCCTACCGGGGCCCCACTCAGGGGAGGTGCCCGTCGAAGAACATCCCCCAGGAGTGGATTGAGAACCTGGTCTGGAACACGTGCGTGAGCTTCATCGAAAACCCCGGAGAAGCCCTCAAGGAACTGGTGAAGTCAACGCAGGAGACCAGCACAGAGAGCCTGGAATCGGAGCTAGCGATGCTCCAAAGAGCGCTGAAGGACAAAGACACAGAAAAACAGCAGATACTGGACCTGTACAGGAGAAAGATAATAGACCTTGCCGACGTAGAGACACAGCTGGGAAAAATATCGTCGGAAAAACAGGCCCTTGAGAAGCAGCTAAAAGAAGTAGAGCGCCAAATCGCACACCGGGAGAACGTCAAAAATCAGAACAAGAGCATAGAAGTCCTATTGACGACGCTCAGGGAAAGGTTGAAAAACCCAATCGACTTCGAGACGAAGAGGGAAATCGTCAAGACGTTAGTGAAGGAAATCGTAGTGGAGACGAAATTTAACGGGGACATCAAGCTGGCGAACGTCAGGATAAAGTACCGCTTCCCGCAGGTGAACGTCCAAACTCCGGTAGGGGCAACCGAGGAAAAGCCAGACACGCCCGGCGGGAGAATCCGGCTCTTGAGGTTAACCAGAGGGCTCACCATCGAAAAGCTCGCGGAAATGACGGGCCTCAGTTCCAACACAATAAGCAAAATCGAAAAAGGAGCACACACCCCGACGATTACGCACCTGAGGGCGATCGCCGAAGCGTTGAACTCTTCCGTCGCGTATCTTGGGTGCTTCGAGAACCTGCCCGAAAGCACCTGGGCGGAAAAAGTGAAAAAACTCAGGATGATGAAAGGCTTGACACAGCAGGAGTTTGCAGACATGCTGGGCATAAACGTTAAAACATTAAGAAACTGGGAAAGAGGAATCAAACAGCCATCCGTAGAATACTTCCGTAAAGTAAAGGCGATGATGGACAGTACCGATTAACATGGAATTTCCCATGATGTTGACTGCACCCGTGCCCCTGTGGCTTCTGGGGGGATATGAAAAGAGGTTGTACCTGCACGCCTCATCAAGCCCAGAGATACCGCAACCGTATTTCTGGCCCTATCCTAGACCGCATCGATCTGCATATTGAAGTGCCACGTATAGAATTGGAAGAGCTTGTCCAAGAAAAACAAGGAGAGCCATCAGCCGAGATAAGAAAGAGGGTTATGGAGGCCAGAGAGCTTCAAATGGCGCGCTTCAAGAATGAAAGGATTAACAAAAATTCCGATATGGATAGCAACCAGATAAAAAAATATTGTAGGTTGAACAAAGAATCTCGCAGCCTATTATATAATATTTTCCAAAAGTTAAATCTTAGCATGAGGTCTTTTGACCGCCTACTAAAAGTAGCAAGGACAATAGCTGATCTGGAAGCATCTGAAGAGATCAAGGCGGAACATGTCGCAGAAGCTGTACAGTATCGTCTTTTAGACCGCCCTCTTACAATCGAAGTTTGATTTTAAATAAAAAAATCTAGATTTGGAAGGAGGTAGAACAATGATCCCGGTCCAAGTAAAGGAAATAGCCTTTGACCTCACACTAAGCCCTGTGGTTTTGTTGATAGACGAGAGTCAGAAACGCGTCCTTCCTATCTGGGTGGGGCCCTTCGAGGCCCAGGCGATTGCAATGGCTTTGCACGGCACCCGCCCTCCTCGGCCGATGACACACGATCTCATGAAATCGGTCTGCGATCATCTGGGTGCCTCAGTGCGTAGGGTGATCATCAACGATATCCGAGAAAACACCTATTATGCAGAAATATACCTCCAGACCTCAAGTGGTGAAGTCATTGTTGATTCACGTCCAAGTGATGCCATCGCAATTGCCTTGCGGACAGGTGCAAAGATGTACATCTCTGAAAAGGTAGCAGGATATACACTGGCAATTGAGGATCTGGTCGACGAGGATAACCAGGAGGAAATAAGGCGTATTCTCGGATTAACAAGCCCAGATGACTTTAAAAAGTCCCTTCATTGAAAAGGGTCTCCGGAGAGAAGGAGACCCTTATTTTTTAACGGCTGATCCTGTAACTCCAATTTAGACCGTTGTTATTGTCCCAGTTATTAGCGCTGTCCTTGAAACAGAAATTAAACTGTCCTGGTTGCGTGATCTCAACAATTTGCTCCCATTCGTTGCCGACTTTCTTCATCGGGTAGTCATAGATGCTGTGCCAAGCTCCTTCACCATAACCTGTATGAAGCCAAATCTGATCGGCTCCTGCTTGTGCCAATAGACCATGATAAGTGATCTTCACCTTATCGCCCACACACTTTGGAGTCGGCGAAATGGTAAAGGATGGATGCAGGTTAAACATTCTCTTATTTCCCCCTTTTATTTTAGCTCTCATTTAGTATGGGATGAGAAAGGGGGTTTTATACTAATCTACATAAACGCCTTGTTACGTTGACTCCCAACACATAAAGAGAAGCTGTCGAAAGATGACTAGGAGCTGCACTGTCAAACACCATATTGGCCGTTGCTGGAAATTCTTCATCACCTAGCCAAAGGATGACAGCC
>JBNATO010000052.1:0-11135 GCA_049701555.1 Thermacetogeniaceae bacterium
ACCGCCAGGCGTCCCCGGCGAGACCTGAGAGATAATTTTGGCCGTGTTGACAAGGGATCATATATAAACGTACAATGGGAGCAGGGGTCTGAAATCAACTCCTTTCGTCCCGGATAGCGGGTGAAAGGAGTTTTGTATAACGGGTTCTTCAGGAGGCTAGCCGAAATGGTCGAAGAAAGGGTTATTCCCAAAACGTACAACCCTCATGAAGTTGAGGAAAAGTGGTACAGGTATTGGATTGAAAACAGGTTTTTTCATGCAGAGCCCAATTCAGGCAAGAAACCGTTCTGCATCGTGATCCCTCCCCCAAATGTGACAGGATCTCTGCACCTCGGCCATGCCCTGAACAACACCATGCAGGATATCCTTGTGCGCTGGCACAGGATGATGGGTTATGAGACCCTCTGGCTCCCCGGAACCGACCATGCCGGGATCGCCACCCAGGCGCGGGTGGAAAGGGAGCTGGCGAAGGAAGGCCTGACCAAGTACGATCTCGGCAGAGAGAAGTTTTTGGAGAGGGTTTGGGCATGGAAGGAGGAGTACGGGAGCAATATCATCAGGCAGCTCAAGCGCCTCGGGGCATCCTGCGACTGGGACCGGGAGCGCTTTACCATGGACGAGGGGTGCTCCAGGGCGGTTCGCGAGGTCTTCCGGCGTCTCTACAAGAAAGGGTTGATCTACCGCGGCAACTACATCATAAACTGGTGCCCGACCTGCCGGACGACCATATCCGACATCGAAGTGGAGCACGTGGAGCAGGAGGCCAAGCTCTACTACGTGCGCTATCCCGGGGCTGACGGCGGGGATGGGATTGTTGTAGCCACAACCCGTCCCGAGACCATGATGGGTGATACGGCTGTTGCTGTCCATCCCGAGGACCAGCGCTATCAGAAATTGATCGGCAAGAGAGTGATTCTGCCTTTGATGAATAGAGAGATACCGGTGATCGCCGATGAGGCGGTCGATCCCCAGTTCGGCACAGGGGCAGTGAAGGTGACACCTGCCCACGACCCCAACGACTTTGAGATAGGGCGGAGACACGGCCTTCCTGAGATCGCCGTCATCGACAAAGAGGCCAGGATGACGGGAGAGGCAGGCAAGTACGCCGGCTTGAGCAGAGAGGAAGCCCGGCTGAGGGTCGTGGAGGATTTGGCGAAGATCGGCCTGCTGGTGAAGGTTGAAGATTATACCCATTCGGTGGGGCGCTGCTACCGGTGCCATACGGTGATCGAGCCTCTGGTGTCGGAGCAGTGGTTTGTGCGCATGAAGCCTTTGGCCGAGCCCGCCCTGCAGGCGGTGCGCGATGGCCGCATCCGCTTTGTACCTGAGCGCTTCACGAAGATCTACCTCAATTGGCTGGAGAACATCCGCGACTGGTGCATCTCCCGCCAGCTCTGGTGGGGTCACCGCATCCCCGTCTGGTACTGCCAGGACTGCGGCGAGGCCATTTGCCCTGAGGGAGAGCCGGAGGGTTGCCCGCGCTGTGGCGGGACGAGGCTGGAGCAGGACCCGGATGTGCTGGATACATGGTTCAGCTCTGCTCTCTGGCCGTTTTCTACCTTGGGCTGGCCTGATCAGACGCCTGAGCTGGAGTTCTTCTACCCGACCTCGGTGTTGGTGACAGGGAGAGACATCATCTTCTTCTGGGTTGCCAGGATGATCTTCATGGCATTGGAGTTTATGGGCGAGGTCCCCTTCCGCGAGGTGCTCATCCATGGGCTCGTTCTCGATTCGCAGGGGCGCAAGATGAGCAAATCTCTCGGAAACGTTCAGGACCCCCTGGAGATCATCGACAGGTACGGGGCGGATTCCCTGCGCTTCACCCTTGTGACCGGGAACACTCCCGGCAACGACCTGCGGTTTCATCTGGAGAGGGTGGAAGGGGCGAGAAACTTCGCCAACAAGATCTGGAACGCCTCGCGGTTTGCCCTCCTCAACCTCCATGACTTCCAGCCACCGGCGGAGGCTGATGTGTTTAGGGAAGAGGGTTTGGAGCTGGCGGACCGCTGGATCCTGAGCAGGTTCAACAGGACCGTGAGAGACGTGACCAGAAGCCTGGAGGAGTATGAGCTGGGCGAGGCCGCCCGCCTCCTCTATGAATTCATCTGGAGCGAGTTTTGTGACTGGTATATCGAGCTCATCAAGCCGCGCCTTTACGGAAAGAAGACACCGGAGAGCAGAGCTGCCGCTCAATCGGTGCTCTGGTACGTGCTCATCCATACCATGGAGCTGCTGCATCCCATAATGCCATTCCTCACAGAGGAGATCTGGCAGCACCTGCCGCATCAGGGCAAGAGCATTGCCGTCGCCCCCTGGCCTGTTTACAGGCCGGAGCTGGACGACCCGGAGAGCGAGGAAGAGATGGAGCAGCTGATGGATGTGATCCGGGCGATCCGCAACCTGCGCGGGGAGGTGAGCGTCCACCCCGTGCAGAAGGTCAGGTGCGTGGTCATCGCCGGTGGGGAGGCGCGGTCGCTGATCAGCAGGCATACCGATTACATAAGGGAGCTGGCTGGTGTGGAACCGCTGGAGTTGCTCGACAGCGGCGCTCCGAAGCCAGCCAAGGCGCTTACGGCTGTCGTCAGAGGCGCCGAGATCTACCTGCCGCTGGAAGGGCTTGTTGACCTGGAGAAAGAGATCGCCCGTCTGGAGAAGGAGGCAGAGGCGGTTGCTGAAGCTCTCAAGCGGGTCAAGAGCAAACTCTCGAATCAATCCTTCCTGGCCAAGGCCCCGCCGGAGGTTGTGGAGAAGGAGCGGGCGAAGGAAGAGGAATTGGAGGAGAAACAGGCTGCCATCAGCCGACGCCTCGCTGCCCTGCGCTCGTAGGAGGCTGGCAGCCTTTTTCTTTATCGGAAGGTAATGCTAAAATTGCAGGCACAGGAGGCGTGAGCCTTGACTTCGAAGATCCTTGTTGTTGATGATGAGGAGTCGATCGTCAAGCTGGTCTCTTTTAACCTGAACAGAGAGGGGTTTCAGACCATTGCCGCCGGAGACGGCAACGAGGCTTGGGAGAAGATCCAGCAGGAGAAGCCCGACCTCGTCGTCCTCGATGTGATGCTCCCCGGGATGGATGGGTTGACCCTCTGCCGGTTGATGCGCAAGGAGGGCCTGACGACACCTATCTTGATGTTGACGGCGCGCGATGAGGAGATCGACAAGGTGTTGGGCCTGGAGATGGGGGCCGATGATTACATGACGAAGCCCTTCAGCCCGAGGGAGTTGGTGGCACGGGTGAGGGCGATCCTGCGCCGCACAGTGGAGAGGGAGCGGGAGGAAGAGGAGCGCCTTGCTTTTGGAGACCTGGAGATCTTTCCAGGAAGGTATGAGGTGAAGGTAGCCGGTGAGCCTGTGGCGCTGACCCCGAAGGAGTTCGAGCTGCTTCTCCTGCTCTGTCGAAGCGCTGGCCTTGTTCTGAGCAGGGAGTATATCCTCCAGAAGCTTTGGGGGTACGATTTCTACGGCGATGCCAGGGTTGTCGATGTTCACATCAGCCACCTGCGGGAGAAGCTGGAGAAGGATCCGGCGCACCCGCGCTACATCAAGACTGTGCGCGGCGTGGGATACAAGTTTCAAGCTCCAACTCAAGGGAACAGGGTGAGCGAGAGCTGAGCGGGATAAGGAGTCGGGTTTTAACAGGCAATCTCGTTGTGGCCGCTTTGACCGTAGCTATAGTGCTCGGTTTCTTTGTCCTTTTTGTGAGGGACTACGGTGTCTCTGTTCCTTATGCCAGTTTTTGGCAGTATATGGTGGTCGCTGTCTTCTTTGCCGTGGGCGCTGCCTGGCTCCTGAGCGGTTGGGCTGCGGCTGGGATCGCCAAGCAACTCGGCGAGATAACCAGAGCTGCTCAGCGGATCGCCAGAGGGGACTGGGAGACTGAACTCCGCCTTGACGATAACGGCGAGATCGGAGAACTGGCGTCAGCCATCAACAACGTCTCCCTTACCATCAAGCAGAACATGCGCGATCTGGCGGAGAGCAAAGGGAGCCTGGAGGCTGTCCTGGCAAATATGGAGAGCGGGGTTCTGCTGTTTGACACCTGCGGGAGGATCAGGCTGATCAACCCTGCTGCCGAGAGGCTGCTCGGCGTGCGCTCTGAGGAAGTGATGGGCAAGCAGCATGTCGAGGTTGTGAGGAATTACGCTCTGAGCAGCTTGATCGAGGGTGTCCTCAGCTCCTGGAAGCCTGCCCGGATAGAAGCGTCGATCATCTATCCCAAAGAGAGGACTGTAGATGCCCATGCAGCTCCCATTTTTGGAGTGCAGGGGGAGCCTCGGGGCGTGGTGGTGGTCCTCTACGACATCAGCGAACTCAAGCACCTGGAGAGAGTGAGGGCCGAGTTCGTGGCAAACGTCTCTCATGAGCTCAAGACGCCGGTGACTGCTGTCAAGGGTTTTGCAGAGACCCTCCTCTCTGGCGCCCTGTATAACTACCGAGCAGCTGAGGAGTTTGTGAACATCATCTATGAGGAGGCAGAGCGCCTGAGCCGGCTCATCCACGACCTTTTGGAGCTTTCCAAGATCGAGTCTAAGGGGTACAGGCTGCGGATCGAGCCTGTGGAGCTCGATACGGAGATCACCCGCATCGTCGACAAGCTAAAGCCGCAGTTTATCAAGAAGGAGCTGACTCTGACCACTGTCCTTCCCTCGGAGCCGGTGGTGGTCAAGGCGGATAGGGACCAGATCGAGCAGGTGCTGTTGAACCTTCTGGATAACAGCCTCAAATATACGCCCAGCGGTGGAGAGGTTGAGGTCTCCCTGCGCAGGGAGGGGAAAGAGGCCGTTGTCGCTGTGAAAGATACTGGGATCGGGATACCGCGAGAGGATCTGCCGAGGATCTTCGAACGCTTCTACAGGGTTGATAAGGCGCGCAGCCGGAAGCTGGGAGGCACCGGTCTGGGGCTTTCCATCGTGAAGCACATCATCGAGGCCCATCGCGGCAGGGTTTGGGTTGAGAGCGAGCTGGGGAAGGGGTCGACGTTTTATTTTTCCCTCCCTCTCGATGACAAGAGGTAGACGAAAAGGAGTGTTAAGCAGCGATGGCGACTGTGGTAAGCGAAAAAACAGGTCAGAACGATAGTTCATCTGTTCGGAACAAGATAGAGATCCGCGGCCTCAACGTGTTTTATGGTTCGCACCATGTGCTGAAGAACATCGATTTGAACGTGGCTATCAACAGCGTGACAGCTCTGATCGGGCCATCAGGTTGCGGCAAATCCACTCTGCTACGCACCCTCAACAGGATGAACGACCTCATTCCCGGAGTCACCATAAAGGGAACGGTTTTGCTCGACGGAGAGGATATCTACGGGCCTGAGGTCGATGTTGTGAGCCTCCGCAAGCGGGTGGGGATGGTCTTCCAGCGGCCAAACCCCTTTCCGAAGTCTATTTTTGAAAACGTGGCATATGGGCCGCGCCGCCATGGGGTCAAGGACCGTCACAGGCTGGCTGAGATCGTCGAAGAGAGCCTGCGCAAGGCTGCCCTCTGGGATGAGGTTAAGGATCAGCTCCACAAGTCGGCTCTGCAGCTCTCCGGGGGACAGCAGCAGCGCCTCTGCATCGCTAGGGCGCTTGCGGTGGAGCCCGAGGTGCTGCTGATGGACGAGCCGTGCTCGGCTCTGGACCCCATTTCCACTGCCAGCATTGAGGATTTAATCTATGAGCTGAAAAAGGATTATACTATAGTGATCGTGACACACAACATGCAGCAGGCTGCCCGCGTCTCGCAGTATACCGCTTTTCTCCTGAACGGCGAACTCATCGAGTTTGACAGCACTGACAGGCTCTTTACAAGGCCGCAGAAGAAGAAGACCGAGGATTACATCACCGGCAGGTTTGGTTGATGAAAGCCTTATCCCAGGGAAAGGAGGGAGAGAGGTGTCGGCGCGAAAGTCTTACCATGAGCAGCTAGAGGAGCTGCAGCAGGAAGTCTTGAGGATGGGCACCCTTGTGGAACAGGCTATTTTCAATGCTGTGAAGTCTCTCAAGGAGCGCAACGAAGAGCTGGCTCAGCAAATTGTCGTCAACGATGATATCATCGATGAGTATCAGATCAAGATCGAGGATTACTGCGTAAAGCTGCTTGCGCTGCAGCAGCCGATGGCAGGGGATCTCCGGGTGATCAGCACTGCTATGAAGATCGCCATCGATCTCGAGAGAATAGGCGACCATGCCGTGGATATCGCTAAGGTCACCATCCGCCTCGCTGGCCAGCCTCTGATCAAGCCGCTCATCGATATTCCCCGTATGGCAGAGATCGCTCAGAGGATGATCAGGGAGAGCCTGGATGCCTATGTGCGGAGGGATATCTCAAAAGTCGATGATCTGATCGATTACGATCACGAGGTCGATGCCCTGTATAACCAGATCTTCCGGGAGCTGTTGACCTTTATGATCGAGGACCCCCGGACGATCGGCCAGGCGACTCAGCTGCTGTTTGTCGCCAGGTACCTGGAGAGGGTGGCCGACCATGCCACCAATCTGGGCGAAGCCGTGTATTACATGGTCACAGGAGAGAGAAAGGACCTCAACCGTTAGAATTATAAAAAAATGGGGGGCAAGGTCTGTGCAGTATAATGAGGCGCTGGAGTTTCTTACCAACTTGACTAAGTTCGGCATCAATTTTGGTCTCGGCAGGATCAGCTACCTGATGGAACTTTTAGGTAACCCCCATCGCCGGCTCAGAGTTATCCACATCGGAGGAACTAACGGTAAAGGCTCGACAGCGGTGATGGTGGCTAAGGTTCTTGAAGCTGCTGGTTACCGAACCGGTCTTTTTACCTCCCCTCATCTCCACAGCTATACCGAGCGCTACCTGATCAACGGCAGACCTATAACCGAAGAGAGATTTGCCGAGCTAATGACAAGGCTCAAACCCCTGCTGGAGCGGATGGTGGAGGATGGCTGCGAGCACCCCACAGAATTTGAGGTCTGCACCGCTCTGGCTTTTCTTTATTTCTTCGAAGAGCAGGTCGACTTCCTGGTGCTGGAGGTCGGGCTCGGAGGGGCTATAGACTCTACAAATGTTGTCGAAAATCCACTTGTGTCTGTGATCACCAACGTGGCTTTTGACCACATGGATTACCTCGGCAAGACGATCCGGGAGATAGCCGCTGTCAAGGCAGGGATCATCAAGCCTGGAGGGCATGTCGTCACAGCTGCGGATGACCCCGAGGCCATTGAGGTGATCGAGTCCGAATGCAGGAAGAAGGGTGCTTCTCTGCTGCGGGTCGGCAGGGAGATCCGGTGGGAGCTCAAGGAAGCGGCTCCGGATGGCACGGCATTTAACCTCCAGAGCCCCTGGGGGACCTACCGGGACTTGTGGGTTCCGCTGGCTGGTCAGTACCAGGTGAAGAACGCCGCTACAGCCCTCGGCGTTCTGGAGATCTTGCGCAATGTACACGGGGTGAAGATGGCCTTTCCTGAGGACCTCAGGCAGGGGTTTGCAGCCAGCCGCTGGCCCGGCAGATTGGAGCTGCTCTCCAAGAACCCCGGGATCTTGGTGGATGTCACCCATAACCATGACGGCGCCCGCGCCCTGAGGAAAGCGCTTGAGGGCATTTACGACTATCGGAGGCTTATCCTCGTGATGGGGATGCTGGGCGATAAGGAGCGGGAGAAGGTAGTTGCTGAACTCGCTCCCTTGGCTGATGTGGTGATCGTCACCAAACCCTTAAGCCCGCGGGCTGGAGACTGGCAGAGGCTTGCGGATGAGGCTCGGCGGTATGTCAGCAGTGTCCGTCTGATCGAAGAGATCATCGATGCTGTGGATGCTGCCCTTGAAGAGGCAGGCCCTGAGGACCTTGTCTGCATCACAGGCTCCTTCTATATGGTATCGGATGCCAGGGCCTACCTTCTGGACAGATTAGGATGTAAGAGGTAAACCGAGTCTTCTCGAGAGGGGAGGATGATGCTCTTGAAGACCCTGAAGATACCCGAGGCAACGGTGATGCGCCTTTCTCTCTATTTGCTCTTTCTGGAACAGGCAGAACAGGAGGGGAAGACCACTGTTTCTTCGGGAGAGATCGCCGAGGGCGTCGGTGTAAGCCCTGCCATGGTGCGAAAGGACCTGGCTTATTTTGGAGGGTTTGGCACGCGAGGGGTTGGATATAATACGTGTGATCTCAACCAGCAGATCCGGCGCATCTTAGGGCTTAACCGCGAGTGGCCGGTGATCCTGGTGGGAGCGGGGAAGCTCGGTTCTGCCCTGGCTCTTTACCAAGGTTTTAGCCGGCGGGGCTTTAACATCGTCGGAGTCTTTGACAACGACCCCGACCGCTGCGGCAAGAGGCTGGGCAGGGTTGTCGTGCAGCCTGTCGATGAGATGGAGGATGCGATCAGGAGACTGGATGTGAAGATGGCGATCATCGCTGTTCCTGCCGATGCTGCCCAGGAAGTCGCGGATCGCCTGGTGAGGGCCGGGGTTAAGGCCATACTCAACTTTTCGCCTCGGGTATTGAATGTGCCGGATGACGTTATCGTCAGACATGTCGATTTTTCTCTCCATTTAGGGGTTCTCACCTTCAACCTGGCTTTTGCCCAGAGAAACGACAAGAAGCCCAAGGATGAGCAACTCCTGAGAAAAAGTATGGGTGGGCGGATGTGATCGCCAGGGTGACCTTACCAGTTGTTGGGATGTCCTGTGCCGCTTGTGCGGCGAGGGTGGAGAGGGCGCTGAAGGAACTCCCTGGTGTAAGGGATGCTAGGGTGAACCTGATTTCTGGGAAGGCTGCGATCGAATACCTTCCAGGGCTTGTTAGCGTGGCTCAGATGGTCAAGGCCATCCGGGAACTCGGCTACGGCGTTCCGGAAGAAGAACTGCTTCTGTCGGTTCGTGGCATGAGCTGCTCTGCCTGCGCTGCTAGGCTGGAGAGGATGCTCAGCGGTTTGCCAGGCGTGACCTCTGTCGCCGTCAACCTCCCGGCAGAGTCGGCAAGGGTGCGGTTTTGTCCTGGTGCCATCGATAAACCCCGTATCATAAGGGAGATCGACGCCCTTGGCTACGAAGCTACGGAGAAGATCTCCGGCAAAGATGCCCTCGAGCAGGAGAAAAAGGCGCGGGAGCAGGAGATCGGGCGGCTGCGCCGCGATCTCTGGATCGCCTGGTCTCTGGCGGTTCTGGTGATGCTGGGGATGTTCCGCCATCTCTGGTTCTTCCAGCATGTTGTGCCAGAGTTCCTGAGCAACCCTTATGTTCTCTGGGCATTGACCACACCTGTGGTTCTTATCCCTGGGTGGCAGTTTTTTGCTCACAGCTGGAATGGTCTGAAGCGCGGTACGACCGACATGAACCTCCTCTATGCAACTGGCATCGGCGCTGCATACCTGATCGCCACGAACAACACCTTCTGGCCGCATGCAGGCTTCGGTGGGCGGGGCGCCGCCTTTTTCGAGTCTGTCGCCATGCTGACGGCTTTTATCCACCTAGGCCGCTATCTGGAGGCGGTCACCCGGGGAAGAACTTCTGATGCCTTAAGAAAGCTCATGAGCCTGAAGCCGAAGACGGCGCGGGTGATCCGGGACGGTGAGGAAATAGAGATAGCTGCTGATGAGGTGAAAATCGGTGATATCGTTGTGGTCCGCTCTGGTGAAAGCATCCCCGTGGATGGGGAGGTTGTCGAGGGTTACTCAGCAGTAGATGAATCGGTGATCAGCGGGGAGAGCATCCCTGTGGAGAAGCGCCCAGGGGATCGGGTGATCGGAGCGACGATCAACAAAACCGGCTTCTTCAAGTTTAGAGCCACACAGGTTGGGAGCGAAACCGTAATCTCCCGGATCATCAGGATGGTCGAAGAGGCCCAGGCCTCCAAGGCGCCCGTTCAAAGGCTTGCAGATCTTGTTGCTGGCCACTTCATCAGCGGCGTGCATGTGCTTGCTCTTGTCGTTTTCCTCTTTTGGTTCTTTATAGGATATGACGCCTTTTTTCCATCCTGACAGCCGCTTCATCCTTTCGCCCTTCAGTCTCGCTCAGGTGGGGGTATTTGGCTTTTCGTTGCTGCTCTCCGTGACCTCTCCTGTCCCTGTGCGCTGGGTTTAGCCACTCCCAGCGCGGTGATGGCGGGAACTGGAAAGGCAGCCGAGAATGGGATTCTTTTTAAAAGCGCAGAAGCTCTCGAAGAGAGCAGCAAGGTGGATCTCGTCATCTTTGATAAGACAGGGACTCTGACGAAAGGAGAGCCCAACGTGATGAGGTCATAGCTGCTGAGGGGTTTGACGAGGGGATGGTGCTGAGGCTTGCCGCTATTGCTGAGAAAAAGTCGGAACATCCGCTGGGAGAAGCTATAGTTCGCAAGGCTCGTGATAGAAGCCTAGATCTGGGGGACGCCCAAGAATTCGAGGCCATTCCTGGCTACGGTGTGCGTGCGGTCTATGAAGGGCAGGAGCTTCTCTTTGGCAACCGCCGCTTGATGCAGCTCAGGAAGATCAAAACAGGGGAGCTTGCAGCAAGGGTGGAAGAACTTGAGGGTGAAGGCAAGACATTGATGCTTTTGGCGGTTGATGGTAGGCTTGCTGGCCTGATCGCGGTCGCCGATACCCTAAAAGAGGGAGCGAGGGAAGCGGTTGAGCATCTGAAGCGGCTGGGGGCCGAAGTGGCTATGATCACTGGGGACAACCGCCGTACAGCTGAGGCCGTTGCCCGCCGAATCGGGATCTCTTTTGTTTTGGCTGAGGTGCTTCCTCAGGGGAAGGCCGCGGAAGTGCGGAGGCTTCAGGAGAGGGGTTTCAAGGTAGCGATGGTGGGCGATGGCATCAACGATGCCCCTGCGCTCGCACAGGCGGATGTTGGGATCGCCATCGGCTCAGGCACAGATATTGCGAAGGAAACCGGCGACATCATCCTCATCCGGGATGACCCCCGTGATGTGGTGGTTGCTCTCGAGATCGGCAAGGCGACGATGGGGAAGATCAGGCAGAACCTGCTCTGGGCTTTTCTCTACAATATCATGGCGATTTCCCATCGCTGCCGGCGCTTTTTATCCTTTTACAAGGCTCCTCGTGAGCCCAGAGCTTGCTGCCTTTTGTATGGCTATGAGCTCATTGTCGGTGACGCTAAACACTCTTCTATTGAAGCGTTTCCGGCCTTCCCTCTGTGGAAGAGAAGAATGATACCAAGCTAGGTGTGCGCAGTGGATCTGGAGG
>JBNATO010000053.1:0-11087 GCA_049701555.1 Thermacetogeniaceae bacterium
GAGAAGCTCGCAGAGATCACTCCTGGCAGGCTAAAGAAAAGCTTCTTTTGCAACAGCGGCACCGAGGCCAATGAGGGAGCGATCCTCCTGGCTAAGATCGCCACTGGCAAGAGCGAGTTCCTCGCCCTCCGGGACGGCCTCACCGGCAGGACATACCTCACGATGAGCATGACGGGGTTGCGCTTCTGGCGCTGCGATTCCAACCCTGCCGGAGGGATCTCTTTCGTCCCCAACGCCTACTGCTACCGCTGCTCCCTCAACCTGACCTACCCATCCTGCGACCTGGCCTGTGCGGAAGCGATAAGACAGGTGATCGAGACCTCGACATCAGGGCAGGTGGCAGCCCTGTTGGCGGAACCGATCCAAGGAAACGGCGGGATCATCACGCCACCACCAGAATACTTCCAAAGAGTCAAGGAGATCCTTGATGAGTACGGAGCTCTTCTGATCATCGATGAGGTACAGACAGGTTTCGGCAGAACCGGCAAGTGGTTCGCCATCGAGCACTGGGGCGTAGAGCCTGACATCATGAGCATGGCTAAGGCCTTAGGGAATGGAACACCGATCGGGGCATTCATCTCCCGCCCTGAGATAGCCGATAAATTCACCCGCCCGAGCGCCTCAACTCTCGGCGGGAACCCCGTCTCCATGACAGCTGGGCTCGCAACCCTCGAAGTCATCGAAAAGGAAGGGCTGATCGAAAACGCAGCAAAACTCGGCGCCTACCTCCGAGAAAAGCTGCTGGAGCTGAAGGAGAAGCACCGCCTCATCGGTGACGTCAGGGGCCTCGGTCTGATGCAGGGTGCGGAGCTGGTGAAAAACGGCAAAGAGCCGGCCTCAGCAGAAACCGACCGCATCCTGGAGCGCATGAAGGACCGCGGCATCCTGATCGGGAAAAACGGGCGCTACCGCAACGTCCTGGCCTTCCAACCGCCGCTGGTGATCACCAAGGACAATGTGGACGAAGTAATTCAAAACCTCGACGAGGTCCTCGAAGAAGTTGAGAAAGAGATATGAAATGGAGTGAACGACATGCCATTGGGAGCACATATGTCGATCGCCGGAGGTGTGGCCAACTCCCTCATCCGCGGGAAAGAGATCGGATGTGAAACCATCCAGATCTTCACAAAAAACAGCAACCAATGGAGAGCGAAGCCGCTAACCTCCAAGGAGATCGATGAGTTTCAGTCCAAACGCCAGGAGACCGGGATCGAACCCGTCCTGGCGCATACTTCCTACCTGATCAACCTCGCCTCACCAGACGATGACCTCTGGGAGAAGTCTCTGGAGGCGTTCCAAGAGGAGCTGGAAAGGTGCATCTCCCTGCGCATACCCTACTTGATCTTCCATCCAGGGGCACACTCGGGAGCGGGGGAAGATGTAGGGCTGAACAGGGTGACACAAGCCCTCAATGAGGTCTTCAGGCGCGTTGAGGACACCTCCGTCATGGTGCTGATCGAAACCACAGCAGGACAAGGAACAGGCCTGGGGTACCGGTTTGAGCATATCGCCAGGCTGATCGAAGAGAGCTTTTACCCTGAGAGGCTCGGCGTCTGTTTCGACACCTGCCATGCTTTCGCAGCAGGCTATGATATCCGCACACCCGATGCCCTGGAACGCACGCTCGAAGAGTTCGACAGGGCGATCGGGATCGAGCGCCTGAAGGCGATCCATCTAAACGATAGCAAAGGCGACCTAGGGAGCCGGCTCGACCGCCATGAGCACATCGGGATGGGAAAGATCGGTCTGGAGGGGTTTCGCTCCCTTCTGAATCACCCTCAGCTGCGCCCGCTGCCGATGGTGCTGGAGACACCCAAGGGGCGCGACATGAGAGAAGATATCGAAAATCTGACAGTGCTAAGGAGCCTGCTCAATGAATAATTCTATTCTATTGAGGAGGCGATAAAACGATGCTCGCGCTCGTCAACGGGAAAATCGTCACAATGGAAGGCCAAACCTTTGAAAAAGGGACAGTGCTCATCAACGGCCGGCTGATCTATGCTGTCGGCAACATCCCCTTGCCCGAAGATGCGCAGATCATCGACGTCTCTGGCAAGTATGTTCTGCCAGGCTTTATCGACGCTCATACTCACGTCGGGGTAGCAGAGGAGATCTACCGCATCGAAGGAGACGACACCAACGAAACATCAGACCCCGTAACACCACACCTGCGGGCGATCGATGCGGTTTACATGGAAGATGCCGCCTTTCAGGACGCCCTTGCAGGAGGGGTCACCACGGTTATGACAGGGCCCGGCAGCGCCAACGTCATAGGCGGGATGAGCCTGGTGATGAAAACCTATGCGAAGACAGTAGACAAAGCAGTCTTAAAAAACCCTGCGGGAATCAAAGCTGCCTTAGGCGAAAACCCCAAACGCGTATACGGAGAGCAAAAAAAGTCTCCAATGACCAGGATGGCGACAGCCGCCCTCCTGCGTGAGACCCTTGTGGCAGCCCAAAATTATCAGCACAAAATGGCTGTCTGGAAAGACAACCCTTCAAAGCGACCGGACCGCGATCTTAAACTGGAAGCTCTGCTGCCGGTGCTGCGGGGTGAACTCCCGCTCCTCGTCCATGCCCACAGGGCGGACGACATCATGACAGCCCTGAGGATCGCCGACGAGTTCAAGCTGCGGGTGAGCATCCAGCACGCAACCGAGGGCCACAAGATCCCTGAGGAACTGGCAAGGAGGGGGGTTCCGGCGGTTGTCGGGCCGCTTATCAGCAACAGAGCGAAGGTGGAACTGAAGGACCGCTCCCTCGAAACTGCCGGGATCCTGGCGCGGGCCGGGGTGAAGGTCGCCATCATGACGGATCACCCCGTAGTACCCATTCAGTACCTCTCCCTCTGCGCCGCTTTGGCTGTCAAGGGGGGGATGGACGAACTGGAGGCCCTCAAGGCGATCACCATCAATGCGGCGGAGATCCTCGGCGTTGCGGATCGGGTGGGAAGCCTGGCCCCTGGAAAAGATGCAGACATCATCGTCTTAAGCGGACACCCCTTTGATCTGCGCACCAGAGTAGAACTAGTCCTTGTCAGCGGAGAGATCGCCCATGCTATAGGGGAGTATGCACATCTTCTTAAGGGTTCATGATCCTCTTCATTCTTTCCGCAATCATGGGAATAATAGAGGCAGGAGGAGATGCAAATGCAGCAGGAAAGGGAAAGGTTGGTCGAACTGATCCGAACACTCCCTGACGACAAGATCGCCGCAATATCGGCCTTCATAGACCGGATTCTAAGCGAGGGCTCCCTCCCGGAAGGCGAAGAAGGAGAAGAACTCCTAATGGGCTGAAGAAAAACTTCATGCTTTATGGCTCTGTATTTCCGGTGGCAATGTCGTAAGCCTGGCGCAGGTGGACGTACGTCCTTGGCCCCACAATCCCGTCGGCGACAAGGCCATGATCCCTTTGAAAGGCAATAACAGCCTGCTTCGTCAGCGGCCCAAATATCCCATCAACACGACCGGAGTAATAGCCCAGCACGTTCAGCTTTCTCTGCACCTCCGCCACATCATACCCTGTAGCGCCCTCTGACAACAGCCTTCCGGTATAGGCATTGCCGATGATCCTCACAGCTGCCCCGATCTGGACACGGTCATAGACCTCAACGACATCCTCGTTATACATGCGCACACATCCATGGCTGACAGCCTTGCCGATCGAGGAAGGATCATCGGTCCCATGGATGCCGTAACCGCCCCAATCGATGTTCAGCCTCATCCACCTTGCCCCAAAAGGCCCCCCAGGGTTCTCGACCTTTTCAGTGATCGTCCAATCGCCAAGGGGTGTCGGCGTGTCCGGGGAACCCACCGCCACCGGATAGATCTTCTCAATTTCCCCATCCTTATAAAGCGTCAGGTTTTTCTCCACAACATCCACTGTGATGCTGTAAGGACGGGCTTCCTCAGCTCTGTTCAGCCTCTTCCAGGTGAGGGGCCCAATGATCCCATCGGGCACAAGCCCGTTTGCCCTCTGAAACGCCCTCACAGCAGCATCTGTTTTGGCCCCAAATACGCCGTCAACAGGCCCTGGGTCAAAGCCGTGCTCAAGGAGCTTGCGCTGGGCATCTCTGACATCCACCCCCTCCATCGGCGGAGAGGTCAGCCTTAAGTATCTGCTCGCATAGACCATCGCTCAACCCTCCAGAACAGTTCTGGAATATTTCTATGCGAGCAGAATCTGTTTTAGCAGCACAACTATATCCTCCGGTAGAGGCTGGGGCCAAGCTCATAGAGGTTTTTCCCTCTGCTGTCAATGGCAACAGTCACGGGGAAATCCTCAACAACGATCCTGTACACAGCCTCAGGCCCAAGATCGGGATAAGCCACAACTCGCATCTCCCTGATGCATCTCCCCAATAGGGCTCCTGCTCCGCCTGTCGCCGCAAAATAGACCGCCCCGTGCTCCCTGATCGCCTCGACAACCTCAGGGCTGCGCTTCCCTTTCCCGATCATCCCTCTTATGCCATACCTCAGCAGCTGCGGCGTGTACCTGTCCATTCTCCCCGCTGTCGTGGGCCCAGCCGAACCGCACGCCTTCCCTGGAGGCACAGGAGTCGGCCCCACGTAGTAGATCACCTGTCCGCGCAAATCCAACGGCAACTCCTCTCCACGCTCCAGAGCCTCGACAAAACGGCGATGAGCCTGGTCGCGCGCTCCATAGATCACCCCGGAGAGGAGCAGCCTCTGCCCAGCCTCCAGTTTCCGCGCGGTCTCAGCGCTAAAAGGCACATCCAGCCGCATCTCCTCACCCATCCTTTTTCCCCTCCCAAACCCAGGTCTTGTGCCTCATGGCATGGCAGCTGAGGCAAACCGCAACTGGAAGCCCGGCGATATGGGTTGGATAGGTCTCGATGTGAACATCAAGAGCGGTTATCCTCCCTCCCAAACCGGCTGGCCCGTAGCCGAGGGCGTTGATCGCCTCCTTCAGCTCACCCTCGAGGCCAGCGATGTAAGGGTCGCTGTGCCTGGTTCCAACAGGCCGCAGCAGCGCCCGCTTGGCCAGGAGCAGGGCTTTGTCTGCGGTACCGCCGATCCCAACCCCAACTATGACTGGAGGACAGGGGTTTGGGCCCGCTCGGTCGACGGCCTCGATGATAAACCTCTTGACCCCTTCCAGCCCATCCGCTGGCTTGAGCATACCGAGCGCTGTCCAGTTCTCGCTCCCGAATCCTTTGGGCATGACAGTGATGCGGAAGACATCGCCAGGCACGATGTCGTAATAGATCACCGCAGGGGTGTTGTCACCTGTGTTGACCCTCCGCAACGGGTCCCCTACAACAGACTTTCTCAAATAGCCTTCTTCATACCCCTTTGCTACCCCCTGGTTGATGGCCTCGGCGAGGCTGCCGCCCGTCACCCGCACATCCTGGCCGATCTCCACAAACACGAGCACCATCCCTGTATCCTGGCATAGGGGTATCCTCTCAGAGCGCGCCAGAGAGGCATTTTCGAGGAGTTCTCTGAGGATCTGGCAACCTGTCGGAGACTCCTCCTTCCCTAAGGCATCTTCAATCGCGGCCTCCATATCGGGCGGAAGCTCGCAATTAGCCTCTTGGCAGAGGCGTGCGACCTGTTCCTTGATCAGATCAACGCCGATCTCCCGCATAAAATTCACTCCTAAGCCTTATCGCTTTAAAAACCCTTGCCAATTAAGCTTAAGGCTATTGCAGAGAAGCAACAAAGTGTGTGCTGCTGCGGTACTTGCTGGGGGTCATCCCCGTGAGTTTCTTAAAGACACGGCTGAAATAGTTGGGGTCGCTGTAGCCCACAGCCCTTGCTACTTCACTTATGGGCTGATTCGTCTTTTCCAGGATCTCTTTGGCCTTGTTGATCCTCAGGCTTGTGGCAAATTCCATCACGGTCATCCCGGTAAGGCGCTTGAACAAGCGACAGAAATAATAAGGGCTCAGGAAAAAGTTTCTCGATATCGTCTCCAAAGTCAGCTCTTCAGACAGGTGCTCCTCTATAAACCTCTTCGTTTCTTCCATTATATGGTTTTCAAAAGAGGGGTTGTTGCTCTCAGAATGCAAAGCAACATGGCACCAGTTGCTCCAGAGCTTCGCCATAGACTCCACATCGCTTTCTATATTCAATTGCCTGATCACCTCAAGCGATGACCTGAACAGCTGTTCGGGATCCCAGCCGCTCTCCATCAGCGCCCTGGCGACAGCCATAAGGAGATCGAGCACAATGATCTTGACATTGTAATGTTCCGCGTTCTTGTAGCTCCCCAACAGGGCTTGAATCTCATCTATCAGCGACTCAGCTTTTTGCCAATCAGACTTCAGTATGGCAAGCCTCAGCTCCCGGCTCAATTCGCTGAGAGAAGGCTTATCGTTTTTCCCTTTGACGCCGCCAGAATAATAGTAGCTGAGCAAACCCGTCGAATCCCTTTTCATGCTTCTGACAGCTTCTCTCAGCGAAAAGCCCAAGAGGCGAGCGTCAGTGTAAACGCCGCCTACGCCTACTGAAAACTTCATACCTGTAAGGCTTTCGACTTCTGCCTTGAGCGCCGCCAGCTTCTCGTTCTCCTCCCCTGGCTCGCCCCAAGACCTCGTGTTCATCAACAACGCCACCGCTCTGTCTGACACAAAACAGTAGAGATCTGACTGGTCGATGCTCTTCTCCAACGCCTCAACCAGCTGCTTTCGCAACGCTATCCTTGAGAGCTCGCTTTGTACAGCATATTTTTCCTCGTCATCTATTATTTCCCATACACTGACGAAATTAGGCGGGTATCTCAGCCCCGTCTTCTGGACCATCTCCCATACTTCGCGGACACTGTCGATCAGGCCGAAGACCAACCTATAGGCGAAGTCTCTTCTCCAAATGCCAACTTCATCCATTGACCCCACCCCTACACCCGCTCGCCCCTGGATCCCTGGAAACGAAGCGGACATTACCTTCTAGCAATAGCCCTCAGAGCTTATAACGCCGGCACATCTCCTGCGCCAGCTGGTAGCCGGCATCAGCATACCTGATGATGCTCAGCCCGACATCGCTTCTGGTCACCATCTTGGCTTTCCTCTCAGTGAGCTCCGTGCCATCGACGATCACGGTCATCCCGGCATGAATCGAGTGTCCGATACCGACCCCACCGCCCTGCTGGATGCTCACCAGGCTGGCGCCAGAGATGGCATTGAGGAGACCGTTCAGCACAGGCCAGTCTGCGATGGCATCGCTGCCATCGAGCATCTTCTCCGTCTCCCGCCAGGGGCTGGCTATTGCTCCCATATGGTCGCGCGTCAGGGCTACAGGGGCATGAAGCCGATCAGACCTCAATTCACCTACGATGAGATCGATCAAGCGCAGCCTTTGCTCCAAATCCATCCAGCACAGACGAGCCGGCAGACCCTGAAACGGAATGCGCTCCTGAGCAAACCGGATCCAATTGGTTATCTCCTTTTCACTGCTGAATTCCTTCAGCACGAGCTCATCTATCCGATAGATATCCTCCGCCTCTCCGGACAGCGCTATCCAGCGGAAAGGCCCCTTGCCAACACAAAAGTAATCGCGGAGATAGTAACAGGCAAACCCGGGTATCTCCATGGCCTCTTCATAGCCCTGTCCCGCGGCTTGTTGTCTGATGTTATTGCCGTACTCAAAGACAACGGAGCCCTTGCGCATGAAGCCCACCATCGCCCTGACGTGCTCAACAACGCCGCGCCTGCTCAGCTTCAAGTATTCTTCAGGCGCCTCTATGCGCAGCCTCAGAGCCTCTCTCAAGGAAATCCCTGGAGGCACATAGCCGTTGAGCAGGTCATGGGCAGAGGTCTGATCCGTCACCACATCAGGGACTACGCCGCTCTCCAGGATCTCCCGATAGACTTCGGCAGCATTGCCGACCACGGCCACAGAGAGCGGCTTTCCCTTAGCCGCGGCGTCCTGCACCATATCAAGCGCTGTTGCCAAATCCTGTGCCTTAAACTGGCATAGGCCCTCACGCAGCCGCCGATCAACCTTTGCCTCGTCGACCTCCACGACCAGCACCGCTCCTTCGTTGTACTCAACCCCCAGCGGCTGAGCAGAGCCCATCCCGCCCAAACCTGACGTCAGCACCCAACGCCCTCGCAGGCTGCCGCCGAAGTGGCGCCTGGCCACCTCGCCGTACGTGTTGGCAGTCCCCTCCATGATCCCCTGGGCTCCGATGTAGGCCCAGCAGGCAGCGGTCGACTGCCCGTACATAGTCAAACCCTTTCGCTCCAGTTCCCAGAACGTATCATAGTTAGCATACGAAGGCACCAACATGGCACAGCTCATGATCACCCTGGGAGCAAAAGGCGACGTAGGAAAAACTCCAACAGGCCTCCCCGACTGGATCACCAAGGTCTCGTCGTCTTCAAGCTGCATCAATCTTTCCTTGATCTTTTCCACATCCTGCTGGCTCCTCGCAGCCTTCCCCGTACCCCCGTAAACGATCAATTCCTCTGGACACTCAGCCACATCGGGGTCCAGGCTGTTGAGAAGCAGCCGAAGCAGGCCCTCTTGTTCCCAACCCTTGCACTGCATCGAGAAACACCCAACCTCCGCCATAAAAATCCTGGTCATCGATCATCGTCGAGCTCAGGAGCAGCATGCTCAATCAGCTTCCTCTCGCCGCTGCTCCAAAAGCTGTGAGGTTCCTCTCCAACAAGCCCGACAATACTATACTCTCCGAGGAGAGAATCGTAAAGATACTCTTTGATCAGGCGGAAATTCTTGATCTCCCCCGTGCTCCTGACATGGATCCTGGGGCCGGAACAGCGAATGATGTCATCACCGATGGCAATCTTTCTTGACCCCTTGGGAGTGATCGGAAGGTCCTTTTCGATCACTTCAAGCACCAGCTTCTCGACTAGACTGAGGTCAACCTGCGGCTTTTTGTAATAGCGCAGCATAAAGCCATGCCTGACGTCGCCGTGGTCATCAGGAGAAGGGACTCCCATCTGCCCCAGAACCTTCAAAGTGATGTCCTCAGCCGAATGCGCCATCTTCCGGTACTGGAGAGAGGGATAGACGATGGCTTTGATCTCATCAGGATACGGCCCAAAGAGGCCCGGCCTGGCAATGATCACCTCCTCGCCGATCCCCACCAGTATCTGAGCATTCCTGCCCAGGTACTGGTAGAGCAGCTCAAAATGCTCCACTACAACTCTGCATCCTTCCCCAAGCGCCTTTTTGGTCGCCTCAGCAAGGGCATCCATCGATGAAAAGGCGAGTTCCCATAACATATCCAGGTGATAGGTATGGTGTTCAAAGCTCCCTCTCTCCGCGTCGAAAAGCAGAGGAAGGGGGCGAATATTTACCCCCTCATCATCGCTGGTGAGTTCCAGCCCCGGAAACATCCCTTGGATCAACAACGATTTGCCAGCGCCGCTGTCGCCGATAACCCCGATCAGCAGGTCATCGGCAGAGAGGTAGCGCTGAGCGATGTGAGAACCCAGTTCGTGAAGCCTCTTTTTACCCCGGGGTGCAAAATAAACCGCATGCATCAGAAACTCATGAGGCTGAGTCATCTTCATCTCCCCACGGCAACATCAGATTCAAGAGCGGGGCGTGCTGCTGTGCCCCGTAGATATCCCTTTCCCCTAAGGCCCCACAAGGGAGAGGCCTCTTGATAGTCGCCTTGAAGGCACACGCTGCATCGAAGTAGACAGCCTTCAGCACGTCTTCTGCGGGGATGCGATAGAGTTCGGCGATCAACGCAGTGTTCAAAAGGTTCCTTCTTTTCACGTGCTCATAGTCCTCGCGATCCTTAAAGATGACATCGATGGTCAGCTCGTAGGGCCCGGCATTCTTCGTCCTTATTACCTCTGCAATCTCTGTCAACGGCCTCATCCCCGCACCTCCTCAAAACTGACCGGAAAGAGCTCACCAGGAGAATCCAAAGGCACCAGGTGGTGAACTGAGAACTCGTAGGCCTCACCTACATAGAAGTCCGAGGGGGAGTACGGAAACGCCAGATTACCAGCTGTGGAGAGCCTTCCTGGAAAGCCATAGTGGAGCATAGTAGAGCGTGCAAAACCGACGACCGCTTCTGCCAACTCTGGGCTGTCTGCCACAGCTTCGATGACGATCCCCACCTCATGACCGGGCTCCGGCTGCGGCTCCTGAGCCCCCATGACACCATCCCTTCCGTAAACCCGGAAAAATAACCTGTAACTCGCACCCTCGAGCGAGAAGTTATCCCGCGTCCGTTCCTCCACACCGGCTATGATCTCATCGAGTCTTTCGATAAACCTCGGATCTCTTGCGCCGGCAATGGAGATCGCCCTGTGCCCCACCATCCGTGCCCCCTCGACCTTCACGGTGTAAGGCTCTACAGCTCGATAGACGGTGCCCCTCACCGCTACCTGGCGTTCTGAAACCTGCTCAAACACCGCGTCAGCGAGATCGATCTCCCCTCCTGGCCCAGGGAGATGGACAGGGTCGCTCTTCTCATAAAGGGTGTGGGCAGCAACAGATGCGACTGTCGCCCTTCTGTTCATGCCGGCAGGCTCCACGAGGAATCGATCCTTCTCCAAGAAGCCGATCATGCAGTCGCTCCCGCTCCCCGGCACCGCAGCGATCGCAGCGCACTCGAGGATCTTGCCGAGATGTAGGGCAAGTCCACGGGGGAATCCGCGGAGCACCGGCAGGGCTGCAAAGACCGCTGGGTCATAGCACCTCCCCGCAAGAACCACATCCGCGCCGCCATCCAGGGCTTCCATCAGAGGTTCTATCCCCATCTGCGCCACGAGATGTGTGCTCTCCTCGATCGCTTCCTCGGTCAGTTCCGGGGCAGGGCCTAATGGAAAAACTTTCCCCTGCACCAACTTCTCCTTCAGAAAAACCTTTGGGACATCAGCAGGGATCACTGCCAGACGGAATGAGAGCCCTTCCTCTCTAGCTATCTCCAATATGATCTCCCTGCACCAATCCAGATGGGGAGCAGCTCCAGAACCACCGGCGGTCCCGATCAGCAGTGGCACCCTCCGGCTACCGGCAGCTCGCAGGAGATACCTGAGGTCTCTTTCCACAGCTCTTCTGGAAACAAACGGCTTGCCTTTGCCGAGGTAGTAGGGGCCCGGATCGGTGGATCCGGCGTCGACAGCGATCACATCC
>JBNATO010000054.1:0-10930 GCA_049701555.1 Thermacetogeniaceae bacterium
TAAAAATAATTGGTAAAAGCGCTGGTTTAAGGGGGTGTTTCAAGGGAGTAGAGCAGAGGGGGCTTTGGTTTTGGGCGCGAGGGCAGAGGGATTCGAATGAATGCTCATAGGAAGAAGTGAGAAAGAAAAAGAAAGGAGTTGTTGTGAAGAATGCCTTGGGATCCTACGAAACTGGCAGACTGGCAGATCGCTGAGGAAGCCGAAAAGAATATGCCCAAACCATATGAGATCGCTGATAAGCTGGGCTTGGAAAAGGACGAGGTTATTCCCTATGGCAGAGTCGCCCGGCTTGATTACATGAAGATCCTGCAGCGCTTGAAGGATAAACCGGATGGCAAGTATGTGGAGATCACGGCCATCACGCCGACACCCTTGGGAGAGGGTAAGACCACGACCACGATGGGAATCATCGAGGGTCTTGCCAAGCGCGGCAAGAGGGTTGGAGGCGCTGTGCGCCAGCCGTCTGGTGCCCCGACCTTCAACATCAAGGGTACAGCTGCCGGCGGCGGCAACGCCTTGTTGATCCCCATGACCGAGTTCTCCCTTGGGCTGACTGGCGACATCAACAACATCACCAACGCCCACAACCTGGCGATGGTGGCCTTGACGGCCAGGATGCAGCATGAGATGAACTACAACGACGAGCAGCTGGCCAAGCGCAACCTGCGCCGCCTCGATATTCACCCGAAGAGAGTAGAGATGCGCTGGGTAATGGACTTGGGGGCTCAGGTATTGCGCAACATCGTCATCGGCCTTGGCGGCGAGATGGACGGTCCGCTCCTCCAGTCCGGCTTCATGGTCAGCGTGGCTTCAGAGCTTATGGCCATTCTGGCTATGGTGCGTGATTTGAAAGACCTGCGGGAGAGCATTGGACGGATCATTGTTGCGTATGATAGGAATGGCAACCCAGTGACAACCGAGGACCTGGAAGTTGCCGGTGCCATGACGGCGATCATGCGCGAGTCGATCAACCCGACCCTGTGCTGGACAGCCGAGTACCAGCCGGTGATGGTACACGCTGGGCCGTTCGCCAACATCGCAGTCGGGCAGTCCTCGATCATCGCCGACCGCATCGGCTTAAAGATGTTCGAGTATCATTGCACAGAGTCCGGATTCGGCTGCGACATCGGATTCGAGAAGTTCTGGAACGTGAAGTGCCGCCACAGCGGTCTGAAGCCGAACGTCTCGATCATCGTCTGCTCCGTCCGGGCGCTCAAGATGCATGGCGGCGGGCCGGCTGTGGTTCCCGGGCGTCCGATTCCCGAAGAATACAGCAAAGAAAACCTGCCGCTGGTTGAAAAGGGATTCGAGAACCTGCTTCATCACATCAACATTGTCAAGAAGTCCGGAGTCAAGCCGGTCGTCTGCATCAATGCCTTCCCGACCGACACCGAGGAGGAGCACAAGCTCATCAGACGGTTGGTCGAGCAGGCTGGAGCCCGCTGCGCTGTGTCCAACCACTGGCGCTACGGCGGAGACGGTGCGCTTGAACTGGCCGATGCTGTCATCGATGCCTGCGAGGAAGAGGTCGACTTCAAGTTCCTCTATCCGCTTGAGATGCCGTTCCGTCAGAGAGTCGAGACCATCGCTAAAGAGATCTATGGCGCTGACGGCGTGATCTGGCAGCCTGCCGCCGAGGCCAAGGCCAAGATGTATGAGGAGAAGTACCCTGACTTCTACACAATGGTAGCGAAGACCCAGTATTCGTTGTCCCATGATCCCAATTTGAAGGGTGTGCCGAAGGGCTGGATGCTGCCGATCCGCGATGTCCTGATCTTCGCTGGCGCCAAGTTCCTGGTACCGCTCTGCGGAGACATCAAGTTGGTGCCCGGAACCTCCTCCGACCCGGCATTCCGCAGGATCGACGTGGATGTGGAGACCGGAGCAGTGAAGGGCCTGTTCTAAAAATAGAGCGACAAAAACAAGCCCCGGAGATCGTGCCGGGGCTTGTTTGATCATCGCTGCTTTCCTTGGAAGCGGCAGTCAGGGCAGCCTTCTCCGTTCCAAAACATCTCTTTTTCCTGCTCGCTGAAGATGCTTTCGATGCTCTGGACCGACCAGATGACGCCGCAGGCAGGGCACATAACGGACTCGCCTGTGGTATCGAGTGTGTATGCCCCTTCGCAGCTGCATGGAGGACCCCCTTGCAGAAACAACCCTCATACCCCCTAGAGGAAGTTTATGGAAACCAGCTTCATTATAGCAGTTGTTTTGGCGTTGAGGCAAGGAAAAGGCGCTGTTGCGGGTTGGCGGAGTGAGAGGTTATAATAAAAGCAACCTCTGTGGTTTGATTAAATAAAAAGTTTTAAAAAAGGAGAGGAATATGGAACGGATAGACGCTATCGTCCGGGATCCCCTTTTTCAGGAGTGCCTTGAGAAGATCAGAGAGGCGGAAAGAGACAGGGAGTTTTGCAAGCATGACATGCAGCACTTCGTCGACGTGGCCCGCATCACCTACATTCTGATGCTGGAATCTGGCTCATTGGCAAACTTCATCAAAGAGAACGGTCTGAGGGGGCCGCGCTCTGCCAAGGAGGTCATTTACGCAGCTGGCATTCTCCATGACATCGGCAGGTGGCGGCAGTACGAGACAGGAGAGGACCACGCCCCGGCGGGAGCTGCCATCGCAGAAGAGATCCTGGAGAGAGCCGGCTTTACCCCCGAGGAGAGGCGGGTGATAGTCAGCGCCATACATGAGCACAGGGAGTACAGCACCCAGATGACGCTCCTTGGCGAGCTGTTGCACAGGGCTGACAACCTGTCGCGTGCGTGCCATGAGTGCAGTGTCAAGGATAGATGCTACAAGTTTCCAACGATGGAGACGGGCAATCTCGTGCTGATCTACTGATGCGATCATAAATCAGGGTGGTCTTGTTTATGGGTGAAGGGCACAATGTGAGGGTTGTGGAGATCGCTGACTTGGAAGAAGCGCGCTCTGCCATCAGAGAGATAGGCGCTGACTCCACGGGCGTCAGGTGGATGGCTCCTAAAGCTGTCCACAGGGTTTTGAGGATAGAAGGGGTTCCTCTCAGGGCGGCGATCATCCTTAAGCAGGAGATGCTCTCCCGCGGCGGAGAGGCTGCTCTGAGCAGGGAGGCTGGAGGGCTAAAGGCTGAAAAGACCGACGTTCTTCTGATGGGCACCCTCAGGCAGTATGAGGAGCTCTGCAGGAAGCTGCGCATGCAGCCCTTCGGGTTGGCGAAGCTCGCCGAGGAGATCAGGGCTGTTCTGGACAACCTGGAAAGGCGCAAGCCTTTTGCCCTGCGCTGTCGCGGCTTTTCCCTGCCCATCGGGGAGCGCACCCTGGTGATGGGGATCCTCAACGTCACCCCCGACTCTTTTTCTGATGGCGGAAAGTTCATCGATGTCGAAGCTGCTGTATCACATGCCAAGAAGATGGTAGAGGACGGGGCAGACATCATCGATCTCGGAGGAGAGTCGACAAGGGTCCAGGCCAACCCTGCTTACTATGGGGATCCCTCCCGGCCTTGGTCATGGGAGCCCTTGCCTGTTGAGGAAGAGCTGCGCAGGATCATGCCTGTTCTTGAACGCCTGCTGCAAGAGGTCGATGTTCCCATTTCCATCGACACCTACAAATCGGAGACGGCGAAGGCCGCTCTGGAGGCGGGGGCGCACATGATCAACGATGTCTGGGGCTTTCAGTATGACCCTAAGCTGGCCGAGGTGGCTGCTGAGTATGATGTGCCCGTTGTCCTTATGCACAACCATCAGGGCACAGAGTATCAGGACCTGATCGGCGAGATGATGGCCTTCTTGCGAAGGAGCATCGAGATCGCTGAGGGGGCAGGGGTAAAGCCAGAGCAGATCATCATCGACCCAGGGATCGGCTTCGGCAAGACCCTGGAGCAAAACCTGGAGGTGCTGCACAGGCTGAGCGAGTTCCGCTCCCTTGGCAAGCCCATACTCCTCGGAACGTCTCGGAAGTCGGTGATCGGTAGGGTTTTGGATCTCCCGCCTGACCAGAGGGTGGAAGGGACTGCAGCGACGGTGGCCCTGGGCATAGCCTGTGGCGTTGACATCGTGCGCGTCCACGATGTCAAGGAAATGGTGCGGGTGGTTCGGATGGCCGATGCCATCTGCCGCTTCGATCGGTGATGAAGTCTCTTTCGGGTTGAGGGCGGTATGGCGAGGGATAAGGACAAGATCATACTCAGAGGGATGGAGTTCTTCGGCTATCACGGCGTGCTCCCAGCCGAGAGGGAGCTGGGGCAGCGCTTTGTTGTGGATGTGGAGCTCGCCTGTGACCTGGAGGCTGCCGGTAGCAGCGATGACCTGAGCAAGAGCGTGGACTATAGTGAGGTATTTGAGCTCGTGGCGCAGATCGTCACAGGTGAGCCTTATCGCTTGATCGAGTCTGTGGCTGAGCGCATCGCCCAGGAGATCCTGCGAAGGTTTGCTGTGGATGAGGTTTTGGTGAGAGTGAAGAAGCCGCAAGCTCCCCTGAAGGGCGTCTTCTCCTGGGTCGGTGTGGAGATCACGAGAAGGCGGCGGAAACAGGATGAGCGGTGAAGGGAAGGGCTGGAATCAGGCGTTCATCGGGCTGGGTTCCAATATGGGGGACAGGCTGGGGTATCTGGAAGCGGCTATTCGGGAGATGGATCTGCAGCCGGAGATCAGGGTGATACGTGCGTCCTCTGTCTATGAATCAGAGCCGGTCGGTTACCGAGACCAGAGCTGGTTCCTCAACCAGGTGGTGGAAGTGGAGACTTCCCTTGGCCCATGGCAGCTACTCCATGCGCTGCAGGGGATCGAGAACAGGCTGGGGAGAAAGAGGCTGTTCCGGTGGGGCCCCCGGGTGATCGACCTCGACCTGCTCCTCTATGGTGGGCTGGTGCTGGAGGAAGAGGAGCTGACGATCCCCCATCCGCGGATGTACGAGCGCAACTTTGTTCTTTTCCCATTGAATGAGATCGCTCCGGGATTGGTGCATCCCGATGGGCTGACGACAGCGGAGCACCTGGAGAGGTACCTGGCGACATCTCCTGCGGAGAAGATTAGGCTGTTGACCTAATGAAGAGTTATGTTGTATGCTTTTGGTAAGCCGGATGGAACAGGGCTCCATACCGGCGGGTAGGGCTGAAGGGCTTTGTCAAACAATTGAATAGAGGCGGACCGACCGCTTGTACCTGAACAGGACTGAGACGGGAGGCAGCAGTGGAGGAGAAGCTATCTGCCTTCTGAGGATGTTCAGAAGGCTTTGTTTTTTAATTACAAAGGCTTGTGGGTTGTAGGGAAGAATAATAAAAAAACGAACAGGTGGGTTCTCCCATGAGGATAGGGGTTGTTGGGGCGGGCAAAGTGGGGTCAGCTGTATCCCTGTTGCTCAAGGATGCTGGATACGCCATGGCCGGCGTTGCCAGCCGCAGCCGGGAATCGGCGGAAAGGCTGGCATCCCGGCTCGGTTGTCCTGTGCTGCCGGCAGCAGAGGTTTCCCGGCGCTCGGATTGTCTCCTGATAACCACCCCTGATGATGCCATACCTGAGGTCGTTGCCGCGATAGCGCGGGAGGGGGCGTTTCGGGAAGGGGAGTTCGTTGTGCATATGAGCGGTGCCCTCACCTCTGAAGCGCTTAAACCCGCGGCCCTTCAAGGTGCTATCACCCTCGCTGTCCATCCCATCCAGTCTTTTGCTGATGTTGAGAAGGCCATGAAGCTGCTCCCTGGCTCCTATTTCAGCATCGAGGGGGATGAGCGGGGTTACGGTTTTGCCCGGAAGCTTGTGGAGGACCTGGGTGGTCACAGCTTTATCCTGGACTCGGATAAAAAGGCGCTCTACCACGCCGCCGCAGTTGTTGCCTGCAATTATCTGGTCGGCCTTTTTGCCTGCAGCATGCGGCTGCTTGGGGCAGCGGGTGTTCCTGAGGAGATTGGCCTTCCTGCATTTCTGCCGCTGATCACAGGGACGTTTGAGAATATCCAAAAGCTGGGGATTCCTGGCGCTCTGACAGGCCCCATCGCCCGCGGCGATTCCGGGACGGTGAGGAAGCACCTATCTGCGCTGGAAGGGATGCCGCTGGAGCAGGCGGTCTATGCCTCCCTCGGTTTGGTGACGGTTGATGTCGCTCTTGCCAAGGGGATGATCTCGGCGGCGAAGGCGGAGGAGCTGCGGTCGCTGCTCAGGGGTGCTGCGAGAGACCTCGGGTGGTCAACTGGAGAGGGGAGCGTTGGTCGATAATAAAGAAGAGGGGGCTTTGATGATGTCTCGCGTGACGACGGCAACGCTGCTGGAGATGAAGGAAAAGGGCGAGAAGATCACGATGCTGACTGCCTATGACTACCCCACTGCCTGTCTCCTGGATGAAGCCGGGATCGACATTTTGCTGGTGGGAGACTCCCTGGGGAACGTGGTGCTCGGTTATGAAAACACCCTTCCTGTGACCATGGAGGAGAGCCTGCATCACACCAAGGCCGTCGCCAGGGGAGCGAAGAGGGCGATGGTCGTTGGAGATATGCCATTTCTCTCCTATCAGACGACTGTGGCCGACGCTGTGCTAAACGCCGGGCGCTACCTCAAGGAGGCAGGGGCCCATGCTGTCAAGCTGGAGGGTGGCAGGGAGCGCGCCGATGTCGTCCGCGCCCTGGTGGAGACAGGGATCCCGGTCATGGGGCACCTCGGCTTGACCCCACAGTCGGTCCACCAGTTGGGCGGTTTCCGGGTTCAGGGGAGAACAGAGGAGGCCGCGCAGCGCTTGATCGAAGACGCCCTGATCCTGGAGGAGGCGGGGATCTTTTCCCTCGTCCTGGAGGCTGTTCCCTCAGATCTGGCTGCAGAGGTGACGAGGCGGTTGCGTATCCCCACCATAGGGATCGGCGCAGGCCCCTGCTGTGACGGCCAGGTGTTGGTGTTTCACGACATGATGGGGCTGACGAATAAAAAGGTTCCCAAGTTCGTCAAACAATATGCCAGGCTCTATGATGTGATGCTGGACGCCCTGAAGCGGTTCAAGGCTGAGGTGCAGGAAGGGGCCTTCCCTGGCCCTGAGCACTGCTACGGCTCGGCGAAGGAATAAGAAGCGTCTGCGGGGTGTATCGGATGGAGGTCATCAAGAGGGTAAAGGAGATGCAGGAGATCTGCCTGCAGAAGCGCCGGGAGGGGAAGAGCATCGGCTTTGTCCCCACGATGGGGTATCTCCACGAGGGGCACCTCAGCCTGGTCAGAGCTGCCCGTGCGGAGAACGATCTGGTGGTGATGAGCATCTTTGTCAATCCTCTGCAGTTTGGGCCAAGGGAGGATTTCGCCACATACCCCCGCGACCTGGAGCGAGACTGCAGGTTGGCCGAGGGAGCGGGGGTCGATTATGTCTTCGCTCCCGATACGGAGGAGATGTACCCTGAGGGTTACAACACATATGTTGAGGTCTTGGGTGAGGTTACCGAGAAGATGTGCGCCAAGTCGCGGCCGGGGCACTTTCGGGGTGTGACGACGGTGGTCCTCAAACTCTTCAACATAATTCAGCCTGACAGGGCCTACTTTGGGCAGAAGGATGCCCAGCAGGCGGTCGTCATCAAAAAGATGGTCGCAGACCTGAACATCCCTTTGGAGATCGTCACCTGCCCTGTCGTGAGGGAACCAGACGGCCTGGCGATGAGTTCGAGGAATACTTACCTCAGCCCGGAGGAGCGTCAACAGGCCCTGGCGCTCTACCGTTCCCTGGAGCACGGCAGAAGGCTGATCGAGAAGGGCGAGCGTGACCCCCAGAAGGTGCGCCAAGAGATCATAAAGTTTCTGGAGAATTCTCCCGGCATCAGAGTGGATTATGTTGAGGTTTGCAAGGCAGACGACCTCTCGGAGCTAAAGGAGATAAGAGGGCATGTTCTCTTGGCTGCAGCCGTTTATGTGGGGAGGACGCGGCTTATCGACAACATCGACCTGGAGGTGGGATGATGCTGAGGACGATGTTGAAATCCAAGATCCACAGGGCCGTCCTCACAGACGCCAACCTCAACTACGTGGGGAGCATCACCATCGACCGCGACCTGATGGATGCGGCGGATATCCTTCCCTTTGAGCGTGTGCAGGTTGTCAACAACAACAACGGAGCGCGCTTCGAGACCTACGTGATCGAGGGGGAGCGGGGCTCTGGCGTGATCTGCCTCAACGGTGCGGCGGCCAGGCTCGGCGAGCCGGGGGATATCCTGATCATTCTCTCCTACGCCATCCTGAGCGAGGACGAACTGCGCAGCTATGTGCCGACTGTTGTCTTCGTCGACGAGAAAAACCGCGTCGTCAGCGTTGAAAGGGGAGCCGTTGTTGTCTGAAAACATGAGGATAGTTTCCCTGGTTCCTTCGCATACGGAGATCCTCTTTGGGATGGGGCTCGGCGACCTCGTCGTCGGCGTGACCCATCACTGCGATCACCCTCCTGAGGCAGCGGAGAGGGAGCGGGTGGGCCCTTTCAGCAAGCCTGACCTGGAGAAGATAGTTGCATTGAGGCCCGACCTCGTGGTCGCCGGAGGCAGGATTCATGACGCTTATGCTTCAGAGCTCAAAGGGCGCGGGATAGCTGTTTACTCCTTTGAGCCTGCGAAGGTAAGCGATCTCTTGGATGGCATGGAAGAGCTGGCTGAGCTGGCCGGGAGGCATGAGGGAAAGGGCGCGGTTGCTGCTTTAAGGGAGAGGTTGGAGAGGATATCGAGGCTCGTTGAGGGGTGTCGCCCCCTGAGGACTGCCTTTGTGATGGGCGAGGCTACGCTTGCTATTCCTGGCCCGGAAAACTGCCAGTATGATGCTTTGAGGATTTGCGGGGCTGAGCCGATGCCTTCTAGGGAAGGCGCCGCCTTTGAGTTGGTCTCGTGGGAGGATGTCGCTGAGTTCAACCCGGAGGTCCTCATCGTGTGCGGATATAGGATCGGTGAGCCTGTCAGGAAGAGGTGTTTCGGCTGCAGCGTGGTAAGCAGGCCGTGCGCCAGGGAGGTCGGTGCTGTCATGGCAAAACCTCCTCTCTTAAGGGTAGATGCTGTGATAAAAAGGCAGGTCTACCCCGTTCCTTGTCACTTCTTCTGCAGGCCGGGCCCCCGCCTCTTCGATGGCATGGAGTGGCTGGCAGCGACGGTCAGGGAGCTACAAGGTTGAGCTGCAGAAGTTTTTGTATAATCTAAGAAGGATATCCGGGAGATGGAGAGAAGTTATAAAGTAAAACCGCATAGTGGAAAAGGGACAGGTGGCCCGAAGAGGGCTGAAAAGGGAAGTCCGGATCCGGCGGCATAAGGACAGCAGACCTTATGGCTGAAGCCGGAGAAAGGCGCGGTCCCGCCACTGTGAGGGAGAGCCCCCTGCGGGTGCCACTGCCCAGGTGCCCTGAGGATGGAGAATCGGTTGCCTTGTGGCTGAGTTGCCTCGGGGGAAAGGGTGGGAAGGCGCAGGATGGGCGAGGAACCCGAGCCAGGAGACCTGCCTGTTCCTCTAGAACCGTGACCCTACGCGCGATAGGGGCGGGATGATAATGATCTCTCTGCCTCAGTCCGCATAGGCTGAGGTTTTTATTTTAAGGCGGTGGTCAGAGCCAGCGCCTTGTGCAAGGAAGGTTGTTGGAGCATGATACGAAAGCGGCTACGTGTCGGAACACGCGGCAGCCTTCTGGCGAGGCGCCAGACTTCGTGGGTTGTCGGGAAGATCAAGGAGGCTTATCCTGACTTGGAAATCGAAGAGGTGATCATCTCGACAAGGGGGGATCAGGACACGGCGACTCCGCTCCCCAAGATAGGAGAAAAGGGGTTGTTCACGCGCGCCCTCGAAGAAGCCCTTCTGAGCGGCGAGATCGACTTTGCTGTCCACAGCCTCAAGGACCTTCCTACAGATATACCCCCTGGCCTCGCTCTGGGGGGTATCCCGGGTAGAGCGAACCCCCTCGATGCCTTGGTGACTTGTGGAGAGAGGCTGGGGCTGCAGGAGCTTCCTCCGGGGTTCCGAGTGGGCACCAGCAGCCTGCGCCGAGCTGCCCAGCTGCGCAGCCAGCGCCCCGACCTGGCCATAGCCGAGATCCGGGGGAACCTCGACACAAGGCTGAGAAAGCTCAGGGAAGGGGTTGTGGATGCTGTGGTGGTGGCTGCTGCAGGGCTGGAGCGCATGGGTTGGGATGATCTCCCATATGCCCTCCTTCCGCCCGAGGTCTGCCTCCCGGCGCCCGGTCAGGGGGCCTTGGCTGTGGAGATCAGGGAAGGCGACCCGCTCCTCCAGGAGATCTGCAAGAGGGTTCTGGATGATCTCCGCACGCGGCAGGCTGTTACAGCGGAGCGGGCCTTCCTGGAGGCCTTGGGAGGGGGATGTCAGGTGCCCTTGGGGGCATATGGGGTTGTGGAGAACGGCCGCCTGGAGCTGAGTGGAATCGTCATCTCCAGGGATGGGAAGCGGTTTGCCAGGGGGATCTATATCGGAGACCCAGGCGCTCCCAGGGAGGCAGGTTTCGCTCTTGCCAAATCCTTGCTGGAAAAGGGGGCAGAAGAGATACTTGCAGATGAGAGCTAAGCCGGGAAAGGTTTACCTCGTAGGAGCTGGGCCCGGAGACCCTTCGCTCATCACCCTGAAGGGTCTGTGGTGCCTTGAGCAAGCCGATGTCGTCGTTTATGACCGATTGGTCAGCGAATACCTCCTCTCCCGCTGCCGCCGGGATGCGGAGTTGATCTATGTCGGCAAGGCCAGCAGCCGCCATACCCTCACTCAGAAGGAGATCAACCGCCTGCTCGTTGAGAAGGCGAGGGCTGGTTTCACTGTCTGCAGGCTGAAGGGGGGCGACCCCTTTGTCTTCGGCAGAGGGGGTGAGGAGGCGGAGGAGTTGGCAGCAGCCGGAATCCCCTTTGAGATAGTGCCTGGGGTGACCTCTGCCGTGGCTGCCCCTGCTTATGCCGGGATCCCCGTCACGCACCGCGGCCTTGCGTCCGCGTTCTCCGTTGCCACAGGTCATAGGAGGGGG
>JBNATO010000055.1:0-10839 GCA_049701555.1 Thermacetogeniaceae bacterium
GAGCTTCTCCACCAATTCTGTAATTGTCGGAAACTTCTTGGTGCCGGTCATCAGCTCGGCATGCTTTAGCCACATCATCATTGCATCAAACTGGCGATTACCCAGGTCATTGCAACTCGCCCAGTCTTTAGGGCAATTCAAAAAATCAGCAACCCACTCTTTTCTCATACCAAAATGTTCATAAGTATGCAGAACTTTACTTTCATTCATGTAAAAATCACCCTCACTTGTAGCTAAAGACTTAGCAGCTATACATGCCTCACCATTCAGATTCAAGCACATACCACAAGCAGTACACTTATCGTCAATCAGCACTCGCTCACCTATCTCCAGCGCCCCTGTGGGGCATTCCACCTGGCAGGCCTGGCAGTGACAGCAATAAGCGCTTTTTACAGCCACGAAGCGAAAAGCATCGATAACACTCCGTTCTGCATAAGCCAGGTTTTCCACCTCAACAACGGTGCTCTTCTCCAGCCGCCGCACGATAAAAGGATACAAAGCACCATCCCGCTCGATAAATCCCTGGTCATCACCAGTCCGGACTAAGCGCCCCAAGGCTTTAGCCCACTCTAACCACTCCTCGGTGGGCTGGCGCATGACAAAGGTCACCTTGCTGCCTTCAATCTGTTGGATCACCCTATTTCCTCCATGGGGGAGATAGCGTCCACCTGCCCGGCGCTTCCAGCCCCCATCTTCAAGATAGTGATTTATTTCTCGCTCATTAACCCCGATTCTAATAGCATAAATCCGCAATTCATCAATAAAAGATTTCATATCTTCTTGATAAATTGCCCCACTAATAACATCCCACCATCCAGAGGCCATAGGGCAAACGGCACATCCTACCCGCACAACGCCATAGCGATAAGCAGGATTTAACAAGAGCCGCCGACTGAAAAGATACAGGAATACCTCGCTTGAGTTCCAGGATATTATGGGGCTGGCATTGGTTTGAAGTTTGTGTTTGCCCCCTTGTGTCACTTCCAAATAACTCGAACGCCGCGGGCTCTCTTCACTGCGCACGCCATCAAAAACCAGCGCCCTAACCGAAGCCTTTCCTGTTAGCCGGCGCAGCAGCAGCAGGGTTGGCGCCGTCTTGTGGACTACACAGCACCACCGATGAATCCGGCTGGGAGGCCCCATCTCTCGCCAAGTTGTCTGAGGGTCCTTCGCGCTTTTGGCCGTATAAAAAGAAAGATGAGGCCACCGCTCACGGGCTGCCTCCACAGCCTTATATGTGTCTTGCACCTCCATACCAGTGTCACTGAAAACAACCATAAACTGGTTCGGTTCCAAGACCCGCTGCACCAGATCCAGGGTCACAAGAGAGTCCTTACCACCAGAAAAGGCAACCACTATGACATCCACCTTATCCTTATATCTCATATAGGTCTGCCATATCAGCCTCAGCGAGCGCTGCACCAGCCCTTGGAGCAACGAGTTGTTTTTTGCGATCACAGCCTTAAGATCGACCGGCTCCAGTTCCAAACCAACCCTATGGATCTTCAGCTGGGGCCGAGTAAACAGACCGCCACCTTCCGCCTCGGCTACCAGTTCACCCCGGTAATAGTACCTGCGTGCTCCGACAGCCCATAACAGAGGCTCTTCCACACGGGGATAACTCCAATACCTGTCGAACCCCAGCAGATCAAGTTCCTCATAAAACACCGGCCTGATCTCGCCATTTATTGCCTGTTCCCTTTCATCAATCAACAAGAAGCCTCCTGTTTCCCGATCCCAGATGACGCCGTACACCTTTTAACACCTTCTTCAGCTTTTAAATGCGGAAGCATCTCCCTAATGAGTTATGTTCAATTTTGTTAACATGCAATTTCTTCCAACAAAATTCCCAGCAGTATTTACAGACATCCCTGATGAATACAACATTGTTTTTAATCGAATAAATATTACACAAATCCGAGGGATGGAGCCCCTGAATCTCAACACCTCTTGCCCAAAGCAATTCAGCCAGCTGGAAGACCTCTAAACTGGTTAAATGATACCTTCTCACAACAGCAAAAAATGTCTCACGGCATAAGCCAACCTCCTCCGCCACGCATAACAGCTCATCAACAGCATCAATAGTAGACAACCCAGCTCTTCTACGGTAACTGGAGCCAGACTCAGGATGTTTCTTTTTCACCTTTATTCTTTTTGGGGGTATTTGGGGAGCTAGTTTCTCGGGAAGCTTATCAACAATTTCTATTCCATGGGAGGCTAACTGTCCGTAGATATAATCCACATCTTCCAGGGAAAAGTCGAGACTGGTCTTATTGAGAACGTCAATGATCATATCGTAGGTAACAAAGCCATTGTTCCCTTGCCCCTGTTTGACTAGAGCCAAAGCGCATCGCTCTAAAACCTTACCACTGTTCATGTCATCCAACCATTTAAAACATAAATAGGACTCTTTTGAACTCTTTTCCTTCTTCTAATTCCCTTCTTATTCGCCAAAATACAGCATTTTCCTGCAAATTTAAATTGAATTTCATTCGCAATATAAGACATGCCATATCTACCCAAATAATGGTTCCGCTCACCCCGGTACTTTCTAGTAACCACCAGCCTCTGCCTCACTTACAGGAATGCTGTAATCTCATCCAGGGTAGCCAGATAAAACGAGGCGGGCAACATAGTATCGCCCGCCTCTTGAGCGAACCGTAGGGAGAGGAACCTCGTCCCCGATCTCCCCAGTGTAGAAATCGGCTCTGGAGATGCGGTATAGTCTGCGTCAATGCACGCCCTCACGCGCCCGCTGCCTAGCCGGCACTTGATCTGCCCTCCCTTGAGCGTACTCCAACGCCTGTTCTCCTCCTGCTCAGTCTGCCGTCTCCACGAGCCGCAGGCGGTGAACGTACTCCTTGCTGAGGTAGTCAGCTCCGGCCAGGAGGTGGCTAAGGTACTCACGGGTGGGCTTGAGGCCGTCCTCCACTTTTGCAGGGTTCGCGATATAAGTCACGGCGCTGACGACCTCGCCAGTGTCCCTCCGCTCGACGGAAACTTCTCGCCTTTCGTAATGGGTTGGAAAGCCTTCATATGTGTCTAGCTTCAGCAGTTCTTCTTTGGTCACGGCGTACAGGATCCCCTCTACTCTTTCGCCCGGGCAGAGGACGATGTTGGCAAACCCTACTCCGGGGAGAGCTTTTGCTGCCTTATTAAAGGCCAGTTTCCAGTCCCTGAGGACCCCCGGGACACGCTCAGGGAAGCGGCCTATCCTTTCTTTTAGGCGTTTGCTGTCCATGTTAGAGCCGTAGGCGAAGTACCAGAAAAATGTCTGATCGGACACGGCAGAGCCCCTTTCTTTACATCTTGTACATCTCGCGTGATTAAAATTTTTCAACCCCACAATGGTGCGATTGGAATTTGTAACCGGACACGATGCGGAACATCCTGAACCCCTGGCTGTCCGCTCCCCGAGGCCGGCCTCGTTAGACCAGGCAAAGCAAGCGTCCATCCCCCTTCGGCCAGGGCCTGCACAGTTGCAGCGGTGGCCTTTCGCCTTAAAGCCGCAGTCATGCAGGAAGTCGCCGAACACAGGGATCACCCTAGTGAACGTCTTATAAATGTGGCCATGTAGGAATTGCTGGTAGTTCTATGGGAGCAGAAGGCTCTCTCCTACCACATTGAAGACAACGTACAACCGCATAATTTTTCTCCTCTAACTTCTTCGGGCCAGAGTTTCATGGGAAAACTCTGGCTAGCTTTTGACCTTCCAAACCCCCCAGATACCTCCTCCTGCATCTATCAAAAACTCGGTATTCTCAGCTTTGCATTTGCTCCCCGGCTGGTAGCAGGGCTTTCCTAAAATTTCTTTGCCGTAAGAAACCAAGCGTCCTTCTGACCGGGTGCTCCGCGTCAACACGACCTCAACCTGCCCATCAATCTTGTCTTCTGCCCCATGAAGAAGAACATGAGCTGGAATCCCCACATCAGTTTTCTTGACTGTCACCCTGACCTCCGAATCGAGCATGGCCGTAATTCCCTCACACCCATAAAGTCTTATTTCATGCTCGTGTGGGCCACGCACATCCTCTTCCAATACCTTGACCAGGCCCCAGCCGTACTTCCGTTCCCCTCCAACCTGCAACCTGTCCAAAAGCCGAGCCAGAAACTCTTTAGTCATGCCGCCGCTACGCTCCTTGGGGAGAAACTCCTCGGCAATGAAAACGTACCCCCCAAAATACACCTCTTTTCCTTTGTTTTCGCCGGGCCATTCCCGACACCGGGGACGGACGCACTCGAAGGCGAACAGCTGCCCTTCCCGCGCGGCATCCCAGCTGTAGTCAATGCCAGTACGCATCTCAGCATCGAGGAAGAGGTAATCAAACTCTTCGGCGGTCAATTCGGAAGGCTCTCCCTCGCTGCGCCTCCACTTCAAGCGGTCCTTTTCATCGTAGAAAGGAAGGTAACAACTCTCCAGATCCTTCTCCAACGCTGGGAAAAAATAGGTAAACTTAACGCGCTTTTTGAGCCATTCGAGCTTTCTAACATAAGGAACGGAACTGCCGCCTTCATCCCCGCCCTCGCCCCACTCAGCACAGCGAACAGCAAGGGCAGCAAGCAGCTGGTGAGGGAGAATGTAGGGTCGCGTCTGCCAGAGGTTGCCCACCCGCCGCCACCCAATGTGTAAAGGGGTTTCCAGCCGGAGAATTACCCCGTACGCCGTCCAGTTCACGTCTGGCTCCCTCCGGGCTGAGAAGTTTTTTGCTGTTTTAGCTCCACCTCTTTTGCTTCCGCAGCGTAGCGAGCATAGGCGAGCGCCCTAAGCAAGAACTCCCGGCAGAGGAGGAGGCGCGGGAGGTGGGATACAATTTCCTCTGACACCCACTTGAGGATACTCTCAACTTTAGCAACTTTTTTAAGATCTGGAGCTTCATTAGAAAACCCAAACTTATCCTTCTTCTCCCTGAAGTCTTCCAGAACTTGCTCCAGTACCACCCTGCAAGGATCGTTTTTCGCTTCATCTTTTTTCTCTTCTCTTTTCTTTTCTCTTTTGGCCAGCAGGTACAAAAAGAAAGCATAGACTCCGCTTTCCTGGAGAACCCCCAGGGCTTTGTTCAGCGTATTTTGGAGTTTATTAACCTCATTTTCTTCCTCTGGCCTATTTTGGTCTAGCTCAGCTCGCTCCAGGATCTTCCGACCACTCTCCGCCGCCCACAGGTCAAGGTTCCAGTAATAAGTCCCCATTTACACCTGCACCTCCCATCGCCCCAGCTTCTTAAGCCTGCCGAAACCGCGTGTGCTCATGCCGCCGACTCCCAAATACTCGAACCACTCTATGCCGGAAGTCACGACATCTATAGGGGAAACGGGATGGTTTTCAGATGCACTGGAATAGGAACGGTAGTCGTTCTCCACCACGTCCAGCCAGAAAAAAGTCGCCCGAGGAATGGCTTCGTAGGTGAAAAGAGCACCTTCTTTAGCCGCGCCCGTCTCCGGATCGATACTCACCGAGGTGCGCACCTCGAGGTTGCTATTGACCACAATGCCGAAGAGTTCGTCGGAGATGAGAACAAGGCGCTCTTTTACCAAAGAAGGAATTTTCTCCATAAGCCCTTTTATCCCCGAATCCTTCTCTAAGCTTTCCAGTTCAAACTCACCCTCTATTTCCTGCACTAACCACCCCAGGTTGAGAACTCCGGTGTTATTTTTTACCCCCTTGCTCACCAGCACCTTTTCCTGCGGGATGCGCGGCACAGGTTTAAGTCCAAAGTCCTCCAGAGTCTGAGGACTGGTAACCCATACCGGCCCCAGCATAGAATATACAGGAAAAAGCAGGATACGCGCGTCGAATATCCGCACCGTTCCCGCTGCACTGCCTTCTTCCTCTCCTCTTTTTTTTGTTTTCAAGCTGCCGAAAGTATAACAAATGGGACACTTCGAATTTCCACAATGGCCGGTGTCTTCGCTTCCCTGTCCCGCACACTGAGGCTTCCCGTACCGCAGAGCAGCATAGTGCCTTGCAGCTCCGGAAATCCCTGTCCCCGGAAGCTTGGGGAGGTTGGTCGCCGGATCGCGGGCGATCGGCAAGTCTACCCTTCCCAGCCGGTAGCCCCCGACTCCGACATGCACGGGATCAACGGATTGCAGAAGGAACCGAAAGAGCTTGAAAGGCTTTCCGTTCTTTCCCACACCCATGCTTTCAACTCCCTTTTTTACTTTTTGTTCTCCCTCTGAGGGGATTTCTTCAGTATGGTGAGAAAGAGTTCGAAGACGTCGAACAGGACGCCCGAATTCGCCGCCCTTACAAGCTTGTCCCACCTGTCTTTCTCAAGCAGCCTTACTTGCGGCCAGCCGGCGTTGCGGAGAGCATCTTCGCAGAACTTTTCCCACACTTTCTGCGCTTCAGCGTCTTTATCCGGATACCACTCCTGCCACCTGGCTAGCAGCACCTGCCACAGGGCGTGAATCTGGGTGCTGGTGAGCCCGTTTTCTCCCCCTACTATCTCCCAGAGCTCTGCCAGCTTATCGATCTCCTCCAGGTAGTATGGCCGGCAGGACAAGCCCAGCCTGCTCACTTCTCTGTAGGCAATTTCGAAGCGGCTGCCGGGGTGATCCAGGAAGATAAAGTCGAATGTCGAGGGATAAAACTTTATCACATCTCCTGCTTTCAACTCCATGACGTGGAGGTAGGTCACCCCGTTGTCTTCCATCATAAGGACACGGTCATTGAGTTTGCCTTTTACCTTTACCCAAGGGTACCATACATCGAAGGTACGCTCATCACCGGCAACAGTGCTTATATCCCAGCAAAACCTGCATCTTCTGGCGTTTTGACCGGCCCCTGCTTCAGCGCTTTTCTCATTTTCCACTTCGACAAAAACGCTTACCTTCCTGGGCCAGGGCTTATTCTGTGGAGATTCAATCAGGTGGAAATTGTTTTGCGGATTAATCAGGTAACTTGCGGGCAGAGGATCCACATCCTTCGTTACTTTCGCTTCTCTTTCGCCGGGTTCGACCGATAACAGCCGCCACCCAGCGTCCAGAACTGCCCGCAAGGGTGTATGCTTGGGGAAGAAGACCACACCCATGGTGAGCGGCAGGCGCCACCGCACTTTCCCCATTTCCCGGTCGTACTTTTCTTTTATACTCCGCACCAGGTCGAAGGCGCTTTCTGCGGGGACTAGGGCAGCAAAGAGGCGCGGCTCAGCCAGTATGGGAATGACGGGGAAATAACTGCCTTGGGCTAACTTGACCTCATTTATTCTGACAGTGCCCAAGTCTCTTTTGGCGCTACCGTAACCAGGTGTTTCTTTGATCCGCACTCCAGCCTTGTTTTTTTCATCCCCGAGTCTGGTCAACACCAACGCAGCCGCAGCGCAGGGATCAGCGCAGACTTTTCCAGGGGCACCGAAGCGACGGGCAATATAGCCAAGGTTTTCGATGGTAACACAGCGAATGCTCTTACCCCTTCGTTCCTCGATGGGAACAATGCCCATGCTCACGCCAGCTACTTCCAACTCGTAGGCGTGGAAGGGAGCAACTTCGCTGGTTTGCTCGGTTTCCTCCATCTCCAGAGAAATCTCCAAGCGACGGCGCCTGGCCTCTAAACCCAGGACCCTCACCGCAAGGCAACTGGCCAGTCCTTCACCCCAGTCCTTCGCCTTTTCTCTCGGCGGCACAACCTCTTGCCAAAAACAGGCGGTGGTCTCCCACACTCGCCTGAACCGGGCGAAGGAAGCGGAAGGAACACTGAAAAGAGAAGCACCTCTACCAACCCAGTGATTCCGTTCCTTCAAAAAAGTAAGGAGATTGACTTCTTTGCATTCCTCTACATAGAAAAACGAGCCTTTACCGTCAGTCCAGAGAAGTAAATTTTCAACAGGATCCTGATTCATCTTTATCTTTGTACCCTTTCCGACTACCTCACCCTTCACGACCTGATTCTCAATTTCGAATTCTAAGAAAACATCTTTTAAATCTTTCCATTTAAGATTATTACATCCAGTTAAAATTTCGCACCCCTTTCGAATCTCGTCTCCCTTACACTCCAGTTCATAATCACCGCTGCTCTGGTCCAGACTAACATTCCCGAACTTCACCTCAAGGGGATCAGTCAACACTCTCCTGCCGGTATTAGCGAAACGAGAAGAAGAGAAATCGATGGCAACTAACTTTACAACTCTCCGGAGTGTGCCCACCTTACTAGCGGACACAACCTCTTGCTCATCGTGCGGATTAGTCTGAATCACCTCAAATCTGACGTTATCACAAATAAACCTTGTTCCCGGAGAAGATAAGCTACCTTTCACACATTTCATTTTTATCAAGTAAACTTCGTTTGGTGGATACACCAGTTCTCCCAGCATCTTCTCGATGCCGAACTTTCCCACCACCAGAGCAACGCAACCGTTAGTGTCAGATGCCTCGTCCACCCAGATAGTGCTGAAGGGCGTCTTCTCCCACCACTCCTTGGCCGCTAGGCCGCGCGCGCCCATACAGTGGCGGCAGATCTTGCGCTGCCGGGCCTTTTCTGCGGTGCACCGACGCCGCTCCTCCTCCGGCAGCAGCTTTTTAAGCATCTCCTCGCTGCCGCCGCCAATCGGTTGGACGCCGCAGTAGGGGCAGATGTCCGCATTATAAAAGCCCGCATAGGCATCAAAAACCGACTCGGCAGCCAGGGGGTTTTCAATCCATTCCTGGATTTTGTCGCCGATGTAGCTAACCGCCGGTGACCAATCTTTGCACTCCGGATGATTATAGTAGTTGTCTTCAGAAAGTTCTGTAGCCGGTCGGAGGCCGTAAAGCGCTTCTAAACGCTCGCCACGAAACACAGAACCCTGCATCATTTCTTGGAAGGCTTTAAACCAGTCAGAACCTTCGTCCCAGTCTGGAAACACATAGATCGCTCCGTTTTCATCGCGGTACACCTCGGTGGCCACAGGATATTCCTCTTCTGCGAAGCGCCGCACATCATCGAAGTACTCTTTTAGCAACCGCTGACGCACCCGCAGGTCGGCAACACTCACCGCGCCGGTCAAGAAGTTGAGCCCGTTTAAACCAACGCGCCAGAGCCGCCAGCGAGGGTGATTGGCGCTCTGCCCATTGGCTAGGTCATTGTGAGTGATATCCTTTCCAGCTAGGCTCCAAATGCCCGACTTGAGGAAGGCCATCCCACTGTGGCCGATATCCCAAACAGTGACGTCGTTCACACCACGCCGGGTATCGGCGGGGATCCGTCTGAGAAGCGGCTCCAGCTCGGCCATAAAACCGAGCAAGGAAAATTCGCTCTCGTCAGACAGGAACTTCAGGATGACTTTTTCGACTTCACCCTTGATCTTGTCATACTCCGCCATGTCCGGTGCCGGTTGCTCGTAGCCAAAAGGCGTAGCCAGGTAGAGAGGCAAAACCTGCTGTAACTCGTAGATATCCTGTTTTTCACCACCTGAGGCCCCATGGTGGCATCTGTTCATAAGGTGGGTAAGGAGAGAGGATTCGAAGATCTTTTTGATATTGGAAGGGTAAAGGTGCTCCCCCTGACCAAGATACTCAAGAAGGTCACCGATTCGGTAAGGCAAATCCCGAGAATTTTTGTCTTTTCTCTCGCTAAAAGGTTCAGGAAGTTGCCCTATGGCTTTACTAAGAACACCAATGGTCTGGCTCGAAAGGATATCCTTATTTTCAGGACAAGTTTTAAGCACGTCATATAGGTTTTTCTGATCTTTTTTCTTTTTCTTATCTTCAGTAAGATCGTTGTAACAGCCGATGTTATCTACGTCTATCACAAAAAAACCACAAATATGCTGATATTCATATTTAGGCGCCCATTTAGGAGGTACCTTACTTCCTACAAACCGGCTGTTCACCTTGCCCAGGTTATGCAGCAAAGCCCCTGCCGAAGCAAGAAGAACCGCCTGCCGGTGCTCCAAAACTTCCTTAGGAGTCACTGTCAATCACCACCTCCTCTCCGAGCAACTCATCTGCCAGCTTACGCGCTATTCTAACTAGGCTGTTGTCTTGTTTATCATCGAGGACCTCAAAGCACTTTTCCTTTGGCTTTTTACCTGGTACATTAACAACAATCTTCCCTTTTTCACTGCATAACTCAGGATGAGCCAACCCGAAGCCGCTGGCAGTCTTGGCCCCAAAGCCGAAATCAGTGAGAAGAAAAACCACCCCTCTTGCCACCGAAAACAGATCCTCGGCAACCTCGCGAATTGTCACTTTTTTGTCTTTCCCCACACTGTCAAAAGGAACGTAGAGGAGCAAAAAGCGCCCACATGCACCTTCTGGCACGGTTTCAAAGTAGATCGGCCACTTTCCTGCCCCAGTTTCCCGGCTGTGGGGGTTGATGACTTCCACGCCGAGGCCGTCGAAAAAAGAAGGGTAGAACATCAGCCGGCCACGCCGGCGTCCCTTGGGCGCGAGTTGTTTAAGTCCGCGCCGGTACATATCTGCCAACTCCTCTTCACTTATCCGATCGAGATAGCTCTCAAACTCTTCAGTATCAACCCCCACCCCCTGCTCGTTCCCGAACAGGCGCATGAGTTGCAACCGCCACTCGACGAATTTCTTTTTGGTTTCTTCGCATTTATATGTCAACCCCGCCCACCAGTCGGCTAGCTGGCAAACCATTGCGGCATGCAGGCAGCCCTTCCACTGACTAGGAGCAATGTAGGGCACTTTGAAGACCCAGTCCTTTTTTACCGGGTTGTCGATAACGTAGAATTCGGTGTCGTCTCTCGAAATGTATGGCTTCCGGAGCCGAAATTTAAAGTCTATAAAAAAGCTGCCCTGCGGCAACCGGGAGAGTTCTTTTTCACATAGTTCCGGGATAACTCCCATGCTCTGCATAGCCTTATAGAGCCAGTTTGAATCTGAACTCGCATCTGCCTTTCT
>JBNATO010000056.1:0-10760 GCA_049701555.1 Thermacetogeniaceae bacterium
GCATACCCTATTTGAGAGTCCTGCATCATTGTGCCAGAGCAATTCAATCCTGGTCAATAATAACGTAAATTTGTTCAAATTAGTTTTATATTTTCACGATTTGTGCACAATTCGTGTGTAAATTTGTGTTAATAAAAGTAAATAAAGAGTAGTTAGTGCAAATAAAAATCTGCGCCGCTTGCAGACCCAGGTTCTGCCATATTTCTTGCTTTTGTTGTTGCTTCATGAAATCGCATGCTACAATTATGCTGGGTTGTAGAAAACTTACAAAAGGACCGTGTAAAGCAGGTTTTATGGCGGAATGCTGCCCAGCGACAGCAATAAATTCCTCACCTAAAAATATCTCCCGGAGTGGTGCCCGGTGCGCTCTCTGAAAGCGCAGTTTACCTTTCTGGTGTTGGTGAGCATTGTGGGGCTCACTCTGAGCCTGATGTTCGCCTTTTACCTGCGGACAAAGAGCGTAGCCGTCATGGCTGCTGAGACCAAGGCCAAAAGCGACCTTGCGACAGCGGAGGCGATCATCGATCTCAAATACCCCGGCCCCTGGCATGTGGAGGATGGCATCCTTTATAAAGGAAAGACGAAAATAAACGGCAACTTTTATATAGTTGACTACATCGCGAAATTAACCGGAGACAGCTGCACAATTTTCCTGAACAATGTCTGGGTGACCACAACTGTCAGGGATAAAAATGGGAACAGGGCGATCGGTACCCAGGCTTCTCCGGAAGTGGCAAACAGGGTTTTGGGCGCAAAGGAGGAATACATCGGAGAAGCCATTGTCGTGGGCAATCTCTATCAGACGGCTTATAAACCCCTCATGGATGAGAACAACAAAGTCATCGGAATGCTCTACGTCGGCGCTCCGAAAAACCTTTACAATGCCATTCTTTATGGTTCGCTCAAGACAATGGCTCTTGTCGCTTTTTTCTGTGCTCTCCTCATAGGTATAAGCACCTGGCTCTTCATCACCAGAAAGTTGATCATACCCCTGCAAGAGGTAATTCAGGGAACACGGAACGCCTATGTAACCAGGGCGGACCGCCCTCTGGCAGATTACGGAAGCACCGAAATCCGGGAGCTAACCGCTGCTGTCAACCAAATGCTCTCCCAGTTGCGTTCTTTTACCCACGCGCCATCGAAGGAAGACAGCGTGATACAGCAACGAGACGCTACAGGCATAAACACCACCCAAGAGAAATTACAGGAGCTGGGTGTGCTACGGTTGCAAGTGGACAGAGGAGATGGGGATCTCCTGCAACAGCACACAGCTGAAGCAGAGAGAAGGGAAAAAGACATCGAATGGGCAGAGTCTCTGCTCCCCGCGACCAGCGAACTGCCAAAGGGTCTGAACCGTGTGACGCTTAAGGAGATCTTGCTTTATATGAAAAACAGAGAGGGAGAAGAGTTCACGATCCAGGACTTATCGGATGACCTCTTTCTGTCAAAAGTTACGGTGAGGCGCTACCTCGATTATCTCGAGCAGCGTGGGCTGGTGTACGTGGAGCATAAATACGGCTCTGTGGGGAGGCCTTTGAGGATCTTCAGGCTGAAATACAAAAACACCTGAGGTTTTTCACATCCCAGGCATACAGCTGGCGCATTATATGTTTTGGAACAGGGGCTTAAGAGGTCATCCCTTCGAGTTTCCTGCTGGCGCTTACTGAAATTTTATACTGCCAACAACCTACGAGTTTTGACCTGAATGGAAAGCAAATAATAAAGCTGTCCACACTCTAAAATTGTGGACAGCCTAATAAGCAACACTCGGCAAAAAGAGCTTATGCCCAGGAGTCCTCTTTGGCTGCGTTCTTGCCGGCGATCCTGCCGAAGATCACGCAGTCTGCCATGGCCACCCGCCCAAGCGGCAGGCGCCGTGAGTTCCTCCTGTAACCTCGCCTGCTGCGTAGAAGCCCTTGATCACCTTGAAGTCCTGGTTGATCACGCGGGCATTTTCGTCGGTACCAACCCCACCCATGCAGTGATGCACCTTCGGCCAGAGCCTGCAGGCATAGAAAGGCGGTTGCCCCATCGGCTTGGCATCCTTCGGGATCAGGATGTCGAAGTCGTCGTCCTTCCCCTTCGCGAGGAAGGAGTTGAAACGCTTGATCTCCTCCAGGAAGGGCTGCAGCGGGATGTTGTAGTACTTGGCCACATCTTCCAGGGTGTCGAACTTCTTGATAGCACCGTTCTTCAGCCCGCCTTCGAGGATCTCCGGCCTCACCATCTTGTTTACTGCATAGGAATCGGCTACGTGGATCGCCGGAACTCCCACAAGGATCATGGCGTCGGCCCTCTTCTTGCGGTCAGCCGTCTCGCTCACGAAGCGCTTACCGGTCTTCGGGTTGATGATCGGGCCATAGCCGATGACCTTCTCAGAGAACTGCGGGACGTAGCCGAATCCCTTCTCATCGGGGCTCGCCCAGGGCCCGAGCTGAATCTGGTCGAGCTGAACATCTATCGCCCCAATCTTGAAGGCAGCGCGCATCGCCTCGCCAGTTGCTCCCATCTGGTTGGTGCTGTCGAATTTTTCGTTGAGGCGCGGGTCCTGGAGCATCCGCATCTTGAGGTCCCTTGAAAAGCCGCCGCTGGCGAGCACCACAGCCTTCTTCGCTTTGATAAACACAGGTGTGCCGCTATTTTCATCGCCAAAGTTATATCCGTCCCTGATCTCGATCCCGATCACCCTGCCATCCTTATCGACGATGAACCTCTCCAGCTTCCTGCGCGTCTCCACCTGCACGCCGAGTTCCTTGAGCTTAGCGAGCATCTTCTTGATCACGTCAGAACCGGTGGCGTGTTCTGTTTCGTGCGACCTCGGAACAGAGTGACCGCCATGGTAAACTATCCGCCCGAACTTCACGCCCAGATAATTCATAACCCATTCCAGGGCTTCGTTGGAGTTCTCTGCCACAATCCTCGCTTTGTTCACATGGTTCAGATAAAGCCCGGCTTTCAGCATGTCCTGAAGCATAAGCTCCGGCGAATCCTTGATCCCCATCTCGGCCTGCATCTTAGTGCCAGCAGCAGAGAAGTCTCCCCCGTTGATAGTCGAGTTTCCGCCTGGCGTCGGCATCTTATCGATAACCTTGACGCTGGCCTTGGCGTTTCTTGCCTCGATGGCTGCAGCGAGCCCAGCAAATCCGGAGCCGATCACCACAACATCAGCCTCTTCATTCCACTTGATCGATTCCGGCGAGCTCGCCTCCCCGCACCCGGAAAGGACGGACGCCCCTGCCACGACAAGCCCTGTAGCAGCAATTCCCTTTATAAAATCCCTTCTGCCGATCGAAGACATCGCTTAAAACCTCCCCCAAGGTTATTTATTAAAAATTTGATTTAAGCCTCAACTCTGCCCGACCCCAGCCTCCCAGGAGGAGTCGAGTTCATTAAACCAGCTGAACTCATGGCACTGTGCGCAGTAAACTTTTGACTTCTTGTGCATCTTGTGGCAAAGCGTGCAGTCCATCTCCCCCAGATGGGAGTCGTGAGGATTGCTCTCTTTGTAGCTCGTAGCAGCCACAACCTTACTGAAGTCCTTACCATGACACTTCAGGCACTGTTCCCTGGTGAAAGTTATCTCCTTCAGCGGCTTCGAGTAACTGCCGGTCACATAGCGCAGCCCCTCCTGGGCCTTCTCCAGATAGCTCTTATGATGGCAGTCGAGGCATTTAACCCCAGCGGCGGCATGCTTATTGGCGAGCAGCTCGCCGCTCTTCCAGCTCTCATAGTAAGGTTTGATGATGTGGCAGGACCCGCAAAAAGCTGAATTTTTGCTCATCTGATTCATAGCAACCGCCCCGATCAAGGCCACTAGAACGATAACTCCTGCAGCTATCAACACCGCTTTTTTTCGGCGTTCCCGCTGTGGCTTAGCACTGTTGGCATTGTTTTTCTGTGCATCCTCCATGTCCCATCCTCCTCGTCGATTCTTCGCTCCAAACAGTTGATTACAATTGTGAATTTTTTATCACATAAAATAAAATCCTTTATAAATTTCCACAAAAAATAGGGGGCTATATTTGTATATACAAACAATCGCTTTTCTCCCTATAATTTAGGTGAAGAGCTTCGGCCATCTTTGGGCTCTTCGACTCCAAAGCGGGAGTTGTACGAAAAAATGAGTCTATCAGAGACCAAGGAGACAAATTTTTGGGTTGAAAACGTCCTAGAAAGCCAAAGCGCTGCGGGAATCATCGCTTACCTAGAAGCGGTCACAGGAAAATCGGTGATGATCACGGACATTCAAGGTAAAGTCTACGCCCACAGCTCAGAAATAGAGATGAAATCAGCTGATGACCACTACCTCGAGCTTCCACAGCACAGCAAGGAGCGGCTCCAAATCGATGAAGCGACAAATAGCATCTATTATTTCACCGGGTTCACAGAAAAAGATGCCTGCATCATCATCCGCGGCACACCCGACAAAGAAGCCTTAGCAGAATGGGAGTCACACCTTAGCAGAGTCTCGGTAGGGGTAAAAGTATACGTGAGCCTAACGCAGGAAAAAGAGAAGATAAAAAATCAATTCACTCACCAGCTCCTAGAAGACATCCTCGTCCGAAGCGTTTGCAACATCAAGGAGATCGTCAAACAATACGCCTCCGTGCTGGATCTCAACAAGCTCTACTATGTGGCCGTTTTAGAGCCAGAGCCGATATCCGAGAAAGAGCTTATCATTTTGCACGGACATTCCAAAGAATGGTTGAAACACCACGGCTTGGATATCATCTGCTCGATCTGGAAAAACAAGTTCCTCGTCTTCGTCTGCCCGACACACTTCGATGAGCAGACGCTTGAAGCAGACCAGGGTTGGAGCAGACACCTCAACAACATCAGAAAGCACCAGAAAGACATCATGAACCGCTTCGGGATAGCCACATCGTTCGGCGTCGGCAGGAAGTACCCCCTCCCCGAGCTGCACAAAAGCTACCAGGAGGCCTTGATAGCTCTCAACATCTCTAAACTGACCGGAAAGAAGAACTTCGTCAAACACTATAACGACCTCGGCATCTTTTCCATAATAAACTACGCCGACACCGAACTCCTGAGCAATTTTACCTCGTCCACGATATCAAAGCTGCTGGAATACGACTCCTTAAACAGAGGGGAATTGGTTGCTACGCTAAAAACGCTCTTTGACACAGGATTCGACCTCAAGGAAGCAGCTCAGAGGCTATATATCCACTCCAACACCTTGAGGTATCGCATAAAAAAGATCGAAGAACTGACAGGGATGAGGCTGGACCGCCCCGAGGACCAGCTCAATCTCTTCGCTGCCCTCAAGCTGCATGAGCTTCATAAAAAGCTTTACTCGTGAACAGCGCATGCAGCAAAACCCTGAGGAAAGGACAGATCGCTGTGGTCATGAAAGAGATCTACCGAACCGCGTCGTCGATGAAGGCAGGAATGGTGCTGCTCGGCCTCGTCGGTGCAGCAACCGCCGTAGGCTCCTGGCTCGCCCCCGAGGCTTTTTTTATGACAATCCCCTTCAAGCTACTGCTCGTGCTGCTCTTCATAAACATGACTCTGTGCACGATAAGGCGAATTGCCGGCTATCTGAAGAGGTTCTCCAGCAGCACCAACACCAAGGTTTTTCGCCTGAGAGAAGCGGGGATCTTCCTGCTGCACGCCGGCGTCTTACTCGTCCTGATAGGAGGAGCTGCCTTCGCCTACTCGGGACAATCCGCCGAGATCATCCTAAAGGAGGGGGAAACAGTCCACATAAATCGCTTCATTAGGGCAGAGCGCCCCTTCTCCCTGAGGCTGAACAGGTTTGAGATCTCCTACTACCCGGACGGCTCCCCATCGCAGTACCTCTCCGATGTCAGCATCATCGAAGGGAGCAGCGAGATAAAAAGGTACAGCATCAGCGTCAACCATCCCCTCCGCTACGGAGGAGTCAAGGCCTATCAACAGAGCTTCGGCTACCTGGTCGAGGCTGTAGGGATCAACGAGAAAAAAGGAGAGAGGATCGCAAAATCCCTAAATGAAGGGGAGTTTATCGGGATACCTGATACACCGAGAAGGGTGAAGATGTACAAGTACATCCCCAACTTCGACCCTAGATACGGGATGGAGTCGAAGACGCTCAGGCCTGACAACCCCAAAGTGATCTACTCGGTCTACGAAGAGGGGAAGCTCTTAGGAGTAGGGGCAGCATCGCCCGGAGAAAGGATCGCGGTAGGCGACGGGTGCTATGTGGCTTTCAGAGAAGTACGGCCTTACTCCGTGCTGAAGCTCAAGACAGATCCCGGCATCCCCCTGACGGCAGCAGGGGGGCTAATGCTCATTGCAGGAGTGGTGCTGGCCGTTTTATCCGGCAAACCGAATGACTGCGCCTCAAGCCGCTGATAAACAAGACGTAAGAAAGGGTGGTCAAAATGGCATCATTTGAAAAAACAGCCGTGCTCGCTGCCTTGATCTTCTACGCAGCAGCCGCGCTCACTTATTTTTTGGCACAAAGAGACAGCAGGAGAAGCCGCGGCGCTTTTGTCCTCGCCGGCACAGGCTTGTTCGCCAATCTCCTCGCCCTGATCCACAGGGCTGCTGTTGCCAGAAGGCTGCCGCTGGCCAATGGCTACGAGTTTCTGCTGTGCTTCACCCTTCTGACCGCCTCTATGTACATTTCCTACGAAGCCAAGTATAAGGACCAAAAGGCGGGCGGGCCTGTGATGATCATCTCAGCCCTGCTGCTCCTGGCGGTCGCCCTCCTGATGCCGGAGCAGTTCAACACCATAACCCCGCTGATGCCTGCCTTGAAAAGCCCCTGGTTGGCGGCTCATGTCCTGACAGCCGTGATCGCCTACAGCAGCTTTGCCCTGGCAACAGGGCTGGCGGCGATGCAGCTGAGGCAGAAGGATTCAGCGATCACGGACGATGCTGTCTACAGGAGCGTCGCCATCGGCTTCGCCATGCTCTCGCTCTCCATAGTCCTCGGAGCCATCTGGGCGGAACAGGCCTGGGGAAGCTACTGGAGCTGGGACCCGAAGGAGATCTGGGCGCTGATCACCTGGATCATCTACGCAATTTACCTGCACATGTACAGGCAGAGAGGACTCAGAGGGAAAAGCGCCAGCTTCATGGTCATAGCAGGCTTCATCCTCGTCCTCTTCACCTTCTTTGGGGTCAACTACCTGATGAGCGGCCTGCACAGCTACGCATCCCTATAAACTCCTCCCGGTACCCCTCAAGGAGCGACCGCACCTCTTCAGGGGTTTTGGCAGCGTGTACGGCTGCACGCCTGGCCGCAGCTCCTGGAAGGCCCTTCAGGTACCAGGCGAGGTGCTTCCTCATCTGGGGGACGGCAAGCTCAGGGCCCTTCAGGGAGACAGCTAGCTCAAAGTGTTCAATGGCCTTCTCCACCCTTTCCGCAGGGGCAGGAGGGGGGAGCAACTCGCCCGTCGCCAGGTAGCGGACGGTGCGGCTGAAGATCCAGGGATTACCCAGGGAGCCGCGGCCGATCATCACCCCATCGCACCCGGTCCCCTCCAGCATCCTCCTGGCATCCTCTGGAGACCAGATGTCGCCGTTCCCGATCACCGGGATGCGGACGGATTCCTTGACCCTGCGGATGATCTCCCAATCGGCTTTGCCGCTGTAGAACTGGTCACGGGTGCGCCCGTGGACGGTCACGGCATCCGCTCCGTTCTCCTCGGCAAGCGCTGCCAGCTCCGGGGCCGTGACCTCTTCCTCGCTCCACCCTTTGCGCATCTTCACGGTCACAGGGACGCTGACCGCCTCCCGAACCGCCCTGATGATGGCTGCTGCCCGCGGCAGGTCGCGCATCAGAGCGCACCCCTCGCCGTTTTTGACGATCTTTGGAGTTGGGCACCCCATGTTGATGTCCACAGCAGCAGCTCCATGCTCGACTACCACCCTCGCCGCCTCTGCCATCTTCTCCGGGTCTGATCCGAAGATCTGGACGGCGACCGGCCAGGGCTCTCCCCGGAGATCGAAGAGCGCAAACGTCCTCGTGTTCTTGTAGCAGATCGCCTCGCTGCTCACCATCTCCGTGAACACCAAGCCGCAACCCGCCCGTTTTGCCAGAATGCGGTAGGACTTGTCCGTGAAGCCGGCCATCGGAGCAGCAAAGACGCAGTTGGGAAGAGCCAAACTCCCGATCGTGATCGCCAGACCAGCCAACGCCGATCTCCCTCTCTCTAGCGCCCCTTGCTCTCGCCGCAGTTGCGCTCGTAGATGATCTTGAGCCCCCAGAGGGTGAGGTGGGGATCCACGTGGTCGACGGTTCTCGTCCCCTCGCAGATCAGCCTCGCCAGACCCCCTGTCGCCACCACAACCGCATCAGGCTCGCCCATCTCCTCCTTGATGCGGGTGACCAGTTCGTCAACCTGACCGACAAAGCCATAGTAGATCCCTGACTGCATGCTGGCGACAGTGTTCTTTCCGATCACCTGGCGCGGCCTCGCCAGCTCCACCCGCGGCAGCTTGGCAGCGCGTTCGAAGAGGGCCTCTGTAGAGACAGCGATACCCGGGGCGATCGCCCCTCCCAGGTATTCACCATCGCGGGAGATGGCACAGAAGGTCGTCGCTGTTCCGAAGTCGACCACGACCGCCGGACACCCGTAGCGGTGGACAACGGCGACAGCGTTGACGATCCGGTCAGCACCGACCTCCCTGGGGCTCTCATAGCGTATCGGCATCCCCGTCTTCACCCCCGGGCCCACGACCAGCGGCTCCTTGCCGAAATAGCGCCGGCACATCGTCGTCAGGACAGGTGTCAGAGGAGGCACCACCGAGGACATGGCGATCGCCTCTATCTCTCCAAAGGTGAAGCCCCGGAAGTCGAAGAGGCCTTTGAGGATCATCCCAAACTCATCGGCTGTGCGCCTTCTGTCAGTGCCCAGGCGCCAGCTCGTGAGCAGTTCGTCGCCAGAAAACAGCCCCAAACAGATGTTGGTGTTTCCCACATCGATGACGAGCATCATCTGGGCAGCATCCCCTTTCAAAATATTTAGGCATCGGCATGCCGGCAGAGGGTCAGCTCCCCCGAGTTCACCCTCTGCAGCCTCCCATCATTGAGGCGCAGCAGGAGGCTCCCTTCTTCATCCAGATCCTCAGCAGTTCCTATGAGCTCCCTGCTTCCAAGCCGGACACGCACCGCTTTCCCGAGCGTGGCATCGTACTCCAGCCATTTTTTCCGCAAGGCAGCGAAGCCTTCGCTTAAGAAGCAGCGGTAGTCCTCCTCTAGAGCCTCAAGCGTCCGGCACAACAGGGAAATGCGGTCGACCTCATCCCCGGTTATCATCCGCAAGGATGTAGCGGTTTCCCTAAGCTCAGGCGGGAAGTCGGACTCGTCCTGGTTGACGTTGATGCCGATGCCTGCCACGAGAAAACGCGCCTGCTCAGCTGTCGCCTCCATCTCAACCAAGATACCACAGAACTTCTTGCCGTCATAGAGGAGGTCGTTCGGCCACTTGATGGCAGGCTTAAAACCCAGGCAGCTGTGAATCGCCCTGGCACAGGCGGCGCCGATGACGAGCGTCACCTGCGGCACCCTTACAGGAGCCACGTCAGGGCGCAGGATCAGCGACATCCAGATCCCCACCCGCGGCGGGGAAAACCAATTTCTCTGCCAGCGCCCCCTGCCGGAGGTCTGCTCCTCAGCGATCACCAGCGTTCCTTCAGGGTAGCCGCGGTGGGCGAGGTCAAAGGCGACCTGGTTGGTAGAGCCGACCTTCATGAAGTGAAAGATCTCCCTTCCGAAAGCACGGGTTTGAAGACGCTTTCTGATCTCTCGAGGGTAGAGGATGTCAGGTACCCCCTCCAAGCGGTAGCCGGAGCGGGGGCTACCTTCGATCCTGTAGCCCATCTCCCGCAAGGCCTTGATCTGCTTCCAGACAGCCGCCCGGCTCACGCCCAGGGCTTTGCTGAGCTGCTCGCCGGACACAGGTCTCTCCCCGCTCTGTTCCAGCAGCTCCAGGATCTCATCCCTGTTCATCTCTGCAACATCGCTCCCCCGCGCTCCGCTTTATCTCGCCGATATCCATGCTGATATCCAAGGCAGGAGCAGAGTGGGTGATGGCACCTACGGAGATCAGGTCAACGCCCGCCTCCGCTATCTCCCTGATGTTCTGGGAAGTGATCCCCCCTGAGGCCTCCAGCAAGATCCGCCCCTTGTAGCGTCTGACGGCCTCCCTGATCATCGCCACAGGCATGTTGTCCAGGAGCACAGCATCGGCTCCAGCCCGGACAGCCTCCTCTAGCTGCTCGAGGTCTTCCACCTCCACCTCGACCCTCAGCGTATGGGGGGCAGAAGAGCGCACCCTCCTGACAGCTTCAGCGATCCCTCCTGCGACCTTGATATGGTTGTCTTTGATCAAAATCCCGTCGAAAAGCCCCGTGCGGTGGTTGTAGCCGCCGCCCACCCGAACAGCGTATTTCTCCAAAAGCCTCAGCCCTGGGGCTGTCTTGCGGGTATCCACGAGGCGAGCCCCGGTCCCATCGATCAACTCTGCCAGCCTTCTAGTGGCTGTGGCGATCCCGGAGAGCCGCTGCAGAAAGTTTAAGGCCACTCGCTCCCCGGTGAGCAGGGCACGGGCAGAACCGGCCACCCTCGCTATAGGCTTGCGGGGCTCAAGAAGGCAACCGTCTGAGAGGAGTTTCTCCATGCGCACTCCTGGATCCAGAGTTCGAAACACCCTCTCTGCAACATCAAGGCCGGCCAGCACCCCCCTCTCCTTGCTGTAGATCACAGCCTCCGCTCTGGCGTCTTCCGGCACGAGAGAATCTGTGGTGAC
>JBNATO010000057.1:0-10721 GCA_049701555.1 Thermacetogeniaceae bacterium
CTGATGAAGCGCGACAGAGACTATGTTGTCAAGGACGGGAAGGTCATCATCGTAGACGAGTTTACCGGGCGGCTGATGTATGGCCGGCGCTTCAGCGAGGGGCTGCATCAGGCGATCGAAGCAAAAGAGGGTGTGAAGATCGAGAGAGAGTCGCAGACCCTGGCGACGATCACCTTCCAGAATTACTTCCGGATGTACAAGAAGCTTGCCGGGATGACGGGAACCGCAGCTACCGAGGAGGAGGAGTTCCGCAAGATTTACGGGCTTGATGTGGTGGTGATCCCGACCCACAAGCCGATGATCCGCATAGACTACCCCGACGTGGTTTACCGTACTGAAGAGGGGAAGTTCAGGGCGGTTGTCGAGGAGATCGCTGAGTGCTACAAGCGCGGGCAGCCGGTTCTGGTCGGCACGATCTCTATTGAGAAGTCAGAGAAGTTGAGCAAGATGCTGAAGAAGAGGGGGATCCCGCACCAGGTTCTGAACGCTAAGTACCACGAGCAGGAGGCAAAGATCATCGCCCAGGCCGGCAGGTTGGGAATGGTGACCATCGCCACCAATATGGCGGGTCGCGGCACCGATATAATGCTCGGTGGAAATCCTGAGTATATGGCCAAGGAGGAGCTGCTGCGCCAGGGCTACCCTCCTGAGGTGGTAGCCGAGGCTGCTGAATACGGGCCGCCATCTTCGCCGGAGGTTGCCCAGGCGAGAGAGAAGTATAGAGAGCTCGTCCAGGAGTTCAAAAAGCAGACAGATGCCGAACACGAGAAGGTTGTTGCTCTAGGCGGCCTGCACGTCATCGGGACGGAGCGCCATGAGAGCCGCCGCATCGACAACCAGCTGCGCGGCAGGGCTGGGCGCCAGGGAGATCCTGGTTCGTCGCGGTTCTATGTCTCTCTGGAGGATGACTTGATGCGCCTCTTCGGCGCTGAGAACCTAGCGGGCATCATGGATAAGCTGGGGATGGATGACTCCACGCCGGTTGAACACCCCCTTATCACGAGGTCTATAGAGGCTGCCCAGAAGAAGGTCGAGAGCCGCAACTTCGAGCTCCGCAAGCATGTCTTGGAATACGACGATGTGATGAACCAGCAGCGGGAGGTCATCTACGGGCAGCGGCGCCGCGTTGTCCTCGGGGAGGACCTGCGGGAGACGATTCAGGAGATGATCGAGAAGGTTGTCTCCAGGCTGGTCGACACCTATACGGGTGAGAGCAAATACCCTGAGGACTGGGATCTCGAGGGGTTGATCGCAGCCGGCGAACAGAGCTTTATTCGCCGCGGCGCTGTGAGCGCCGATGAGCTGGCGTCTCTCGGGACGCGCGAGGCGATCAAGAAGAGGCTTCTGGAAGAGGCGGAGGCCCACCTCCGTGAGAAGGAGGAAAAGCTGGGCTCGGAAACGCTCCGGGAGCTCGAGCGCTACATCTTGTTGCGCGTCGTCGATACCAAGTGGATGGATCACCTGGATGCCATGGAGCAGCTGCGCCAGGGGATCGGGCTCAGGGCCTACGGCAACGCTGATCCCCTTGTGGAGTACAGGTTTGAAGCCTACAACATGTTCCAGGAGATGATCGCCAGCATTCAGGAGGATGTTGTAAAATATCTCTTTAAGATAAATATCGTTCCTGCGGCTGAGGCGCGCCGCCCGCGCCAGATGATCGAGAACAGAGGCGAGGATGAGCAGCGCCAGCAGCCGGTGCGGGTAGGGAAGAAGATCGGCAGAAATGATCCCTGCCCTTGTGGAAGCGGGAAGAAGTATAAGCGCTGCTGCGGCAGATGATATGAATTTGTTCGAAGGAGGGAGTGATAACCATGGTCGGTGAAGTGAAAAGGGATCTGGAGAGATTAGAGGCCCGTGTGGCAGAAATGAGGGTCTCTCTTTGACATCGATAGAAAGGTTGAGGAAATAAAACGGATCGATGAACAGGCTGCTTCTCCAGATTTCTGGGCGGACCCGGTGCAGGCAGGTAAGGTCTTGCAGCGGGCTGCTCAGCTGAAAGATGATGTTGATTTTTACAATAAGGCCTTGGCCGATCTGGAGGAGCTCAAGGTGCTCTGGGAGCTATGCTCTGAGTCTGACGACGAGGAGCTTGAAAAGGAGTTGAAGGATGGAGTCAAACGCCTGACCGATGTCCTTGACAAATTTGACCGGGAGAGGCTTTTCTCTGGGCCTTATGATGAGAGGAATGCCCTCCTCTCCCTGCACGCTGGAGCAGGAGGAACCGAGGCCCAGGACTGGGTGGAGATGCTTCTGAGAATGTATGGGCGTTGGGCTCAACAGCGAGGCTTTCAGGTGGAGGTGCTGGATATCCTGCCGGGGGATGAGGCGGGGATCAAGAGCGTGACCTGCCTTGTGTCGGGTAGGTACGCCTACGGGTATCTGAAGGCGGAGCGCGGTGTTCACCGCCTTGTGCGCATCTCTCCTTTTGATGCCTCGGGCAGGAGGCACACATCCTTTGCCTCTGTCGATGTCATACCCGAGGTCGAGGACGAGTCTGAGGTGGAGATCGATCCGGAAGACCTGAGGATCGACACCTTCAGGGCGAGTGGGCACGGCGGCCAGCACGTCAACAAGACCGATTCCGCTGTTCGCATCACCCATATCCCGACAGGTATCGTAGTCCAGTGCCAGAGCGAGCGTTCCCAGCTGGCGAACCGCCTCCGGGCGATGAAGATCCTCCGCTCCCGCCTGAGCGAACTCAAGCGCCAGGAGCAGGAGGCGAAGATAAACCAGCTGCGGGGTGAGCAGCGCGAGATCGCCTGGGGGAGCCAGATACGTTCTTATATCTTTGAGCCGTATACGCTTGTGAAGGACCACCGCACCGGAGTAGAAACGGGAAACGTCCAGGCGGTGATGGATGGCGAGATCGACATCTTTATCGAGTCATACCTGCGGCAGTGCCAAAAGGAATAGGAGAAAGATGTGATGCGCAGGCTGCTGGCAGGGTTCCTGGCTTCGGTTCTGGTTTTCCTCCTGCTCTGTGAGTTTACCTTGCCCGTTCTGGCTGAAAGGGCTATAGAGAGTGAAATGGCGCGCAGCTCCCTCAAGCCGGAGGGGGTGGAGGCGCGCCTCTTTGCTTTTCCTGCAGCGAAGCTGCTGCTGGGATGGTTTGACGGAATCAGCCTGGAGCTACGGGGAGCTGCCCTGGGTGGCTGTCGGGCTGCTCTCGTCTCTATCCAGATCCCTCGAGGAAGCTTTGACCCTGGGGAGATTGCTCGGGGAGAAGGCGTTGCCCTTCGCACCTCTGGCCCTATGAAGGTGCGAATTGTTTTCAGCGAGAGGGACCTCAATGACTATATCAGGACAATCGATGTTCCCGGGATCAGCGACCCCGAGATGGAGCTGGTATCCCGCTACGTGAAGTTGAGGGGGAAGGTTGGAATCCTAGGTAGCTCTTTTTCTTTCGAAATGTGGGGGAGTTTCTGCATCGACGATAGGGGGGAAATTGTCTTCTCGCCTATAGATGTCAGGGTGGGGCGCGAATCGCTTCCTCCGGAACTGTCGCGGGCGCTCGCCTCTCATATCCGCTTCGGTCTGAGCAGCGACAAGCTGCCTTTTGCCTTCAGGGTGAAAGAAGTGAGCGCTGAACCGGGCTGTTTGGTGATCACAGGTGAAGGCATATAAAAATTTTTCTCGAATAAACAACCTCAAAGAGGTTGACCATGGTTAAAATAATAGAGAGCAAATTCTGCTGGTAGGTTGCGAAAGTGGCTCGAGCGGATATTTCCCTGAGAAGGCTGATTCACGCTTACTTCTGGATGACAATCGGTTCAGCCTTGATCGCCTTGGGGCTGGATCTCTTTCTGGTTCCCAACAGGATCGCTGCCGGTGGTGTGAGCGGACTGGCCACCATCGTCTATCACGTGACAAAGGGGAGGGTTCCGGTAGGGTGGACGATGCTCGCCCTCAACGTCCCGCTTTTTCTTCTTTCCTACCGGGAGCTTGGAGCAAAGGTCTTCGTAAGGAGCCTTTACGGCGCGATAGTAACCTCTATATTGGTGGAACTCTTGCAGCCTTATCTCCCGGTGCTGACGAGGGATCTCCTCCTGGCGTCTTTCTATGGCGGGGTTGTTACCGGTATCGGAATGGGTGTTGTTTTGAGGTCAGGGGGCACAACAGGAGGCACAGATCTGGTAGCCCGCTTGCTCCATAAGTACCTGCCCGTGACGGTTGGGCAGGGGCTTTTGGGGTCCGACTTTGTGGTGATCAGCCTGGCAGGGATCTTTTTTGATGCTGAGCTGGCGCTGTATGCGCTCTTGGCGCTCCTTGTGACAAGCAAGGTGATCGACCTTGTGCAGGAGGGCATCAGCTATGCCAAGGCGGCTTATATCATTTCTGTGAAGCCTGAGGAGATAACGCAGGCGATCTTTCGGGAGCTGGAGCGTGGAGTGACTGCTCTCCCTGCCCTGGGAATGTATACCGGAGAGACCAGGCCATTGCTCATCTGTGTTGTGAGCAAGACTGAGGAGAGCAGGCTGAAGGAATTGGTTTATCGCATCGATCCCCAGGCTTTTGTGTTTATAACCGATGCTCACGAGGTGCTGGGAGAGGGCTTTAAGACCTTCGATAAAATTCGATAAAAGATGAAGAAAAGGGGGAGAAACATGTCTATATCTCGGATCGATTTGCTGCAGGAGCTCGAGAATAAGGCGCGGGTGATCAGAACGGAGATCATCAGGATGCTGGCCGAGGCCGGTTCAGGGCATCCGGGCGGGAGCCTCTCTGCAGTAGAGATCGTGACTGCTCTTTATTTTCATGTGATGCGGGTCAGGCCTGAGGAGCCCGAGTGGCCGGACCGTGACCGCTTTGTTTTGAGCAAGGGGCACGCTGCTCCGCTTCTCTACGCTGCGCTTGCTGAGAAGGGATATTTTCCGAAGGACGAACTCCTCACCCTTCGAAAATTGGGAAGCCGCCTCCAGGGGCATCCGGCTTACGGCAAGCTTCCCGGTGTTGAAGCCTCGACGGGTTCGCTTGGGCAAGGGCTTTCCATCGGCTTGGGTATTGCCCTCGCCGGGAAAATAGACCGGAGGGGCTACCGGGTTTATGTTCTCCTCGGCGACGGCGAGAGCGAAGAGGGCCAGATCTGGGAGGCAGCCATGGCCGCTGCGCACTATCGAGCCGATAACCTTACTGCCATTCTCGACTACAACGGGCTCCAGATCGATGGCCCTATAGCTGATGTCTTATCGCCTCTCCCCTTTCCCGAAAAGTGGCGCTCCTTTGGATGGGCGGTGCGGGAGGTCGATGGCCATGATTTTGGAGAGCTGTTGGATGCTTTCGAGTGGGCGAAGGGGGTTGTAGGCCGTCCCTCGATTATCATCGCCAAGACTGTGAAGGGGAAAGGCGTTTCTTTTATGGAGAATGCCGTAGACTGGCACGGCAAGGCCCCGAGCAAAGAGCAGGCGGAACAGGCTATTGCCGAGATTCAGGCAAGCGCTGTGAAGCATGTCTAAAACTCTTTATGGCTGGAGGGTTGTAGATGAACTTAGCGACAAGGGATGCCTACGGACGCGCTCTGATCGAGCTGGGCAAGAAATATCCGGATCTCGTGGTTCTCGATGCCGATCTTGCGAAATCAACAAAAACTGCTGATTTTGCCAAGGTTTTTCCCGAACGCTTCTTCGACATGGGTATTGCTGAGCAGAACATGATGGGAGTGGCTGCTGGGCTGGCGCTGGCAGGAAAGATACCATGCGTCAGCACATTTGCTGTGTTTGCCACAGGGCGCGCCTTCGACCAGATCCGCAACTCGATCGCTTACCCTGGGCTGAATGTGAAGATCGTCGCTACTCATGGCGGGATAACTGTAGGGGAAGATGGAGCATCCCATCAGTCTGTCGAGGATATAGCCTTGATGCGCGCCTTGCCCAATATGACGGTTGTCGTTCCGGCTGATGCCGTGGAAACAGAAAAGGCTGTGGCCGCGGCTGTGGCCTGCGACGGCCCTGTCTATATCCGCCTCGGAAGACCTGCGGTGCCGGTGCTCTTCGATGAGGGTTACAGCTTCTGTTTGGGAAAGGCGGTGGTTCTGCGGGAAGGCCGTGACGCTGCTATCTTCGCCACAGGAATCATGGTTTCTGAGGCGCTAAAAGCTGCTGAGATTCTCTCAGAGCGCGGGATAGGTGCCGGCGTGGTGAATGTGCATACGATCAAACCGCTCGATGTGGAGACTGTTGTCGATCTTGCTGAGAAGACAGGCGCTGTGGTGACAGCTGAGGAGCATTCGGTCATCGGGGGTTTGGGGAGCGCTGTTGCTGAGGTTTTGGCAGAGCATTGCCCTGTGCCTATGGTCAGGGTGGGGATCAACGACCGCTTCGGTGAGTCAGGGAAACCGGGGGATCTCCTCAAAGCCTTTGGTTTGACTGCAGACCATATAGCTGAGGCGGTGGACGCTTTGCTGAGAAGGAAGAGGGCTGGCAAATAATGACACAAGAGGAATGAAAAACTTTAAAAATTAAACAGGAAAAAGGTATTTAATGTCGAAACAACTCTTTTTAAAGAGTTGTTTCTTTTTGTTCCCAGAAGTTTTCCGGCAGATTTCCGGCGCGATTTAGGGAGGATCAGGAGGGATCGAGTTGATCCAGTTCTTCAACGTATCTAAGTTTTACCCAAACGGCGTCAAAGCCCTGGTAGGTGCTACCCTCCAGATAGAAAAGGGGGAGTTTGTCTTCCTGGTCGGCCCTAGCGGGGCGGGGAAAACGACTCTGATCAAGCTCATCTTCAGGGAGGAGCTTCCTACTAAGGGGCAGATCTACATCGGCGGCCGCAGCATCGTGAGGATGAAAAGGAAGGATATTCCCTATCTGCGCCGGCAGATGGGTATCGTTTTCCAGGACTTTCGCCTCCTCTCAGATCGCACTGTTTACGAGAATGTTGCCTTTGCCATGCAGGTTATCGGGGCAAGCCCACAGGAGATAAAGAAGCGTGTTCCCGAGGTTTTGGAGCTTGTTGGTCTGAAGGACCGTGCTCAGATGTACCCCTGGCAGCTTTCCGGAGGTGAGCAACAGAGGGTGGCGATCGCCCGTGCTGTGGTGAACAGGCCGGCTCTGCTGATCGCTGACGAGCCGACTGGGAACCTGGATATGGACACCTCTTGGGAGATCATCAATTACTTTCAAGAGATCAACCGGTTGGGGACCACTGTGGTGATCGCTACGCACGCCCGTGAGATCGTTGACGCCATGCGCCAAAGGGTGATCGCTCTGGACCGCGGCCGAATCGTGCGCGACGAACGCCAGGGTGTTTATGCGAATGCTACTTAGGACAGCTCTCTATATTTTGCAGGAGACATTCCGCTCCCTGAGGCGCAACGGGTGGCTAAACTTCGCGGCTGCGGGCACAACTGCTGTTTCCCTCTTCGTGCTGGGGGTAGCTGTTCTGGTTGTGGTCAACACCGATTACATCTCCAAAACTGTGGAGTCGAATGTTGAGATCATGGCCTACCTTGAGAGCGGGCTGAGCGACGATGAGGTGAAGGCTATACGCTCTCAGATCGAGGCAATTCCAGGAGTCAAGGATGTCCGCTTCGTCTCTAAGGAAGAGGCCCTGGAGATGCTGGCGAAGCGGTTTGGCAACGAGAGGATGCTGAAGGAGAGCCTGGGAGGGACAAACCCCCTTCCTGACGCCTTCCGTGTGCGGATGTACGAGCCGCGGCAGGTGACCTCTGCTGCATCGAGGATCGCAAGGCTTCCCGGGATCGATAAGGTGCGCTACGGACAAGGTGTCGTCGAAAAGATGTTTAAGCTGACGGGCTGGATACGGGCGATAAGCCTAGCGATCGTGGCTCTTCTTGCCGTCTGTTCTGTTTTCCTGATCGCCACAACGATCCGGCTCACGATGTTTGCCAGGCGCAAAGAGATCAGCATCATGAAATGGGTAGGAGCTACAGACTGGTTTGTCCGTTGGCCGTTCCTGCTCGAGGGGATCATCCTTGGAGGCGTTGGGGCGCTGGTGGCTATCGGCGTGTTGGGGGGTTCCTACTATGCCCTGGCGCTGCGGCTGCAGGATGCTGTTGCTTTCCTGCCGATTGTGAGGGACTATCGGGTTCTGTTGAGGCTGTTTGAGGGGCTTTTTGGGGTTGGCGTTGCTCTTGGGTTGGTCGGGAGCTACCTCTCTGTTCATCGGTATCTGAGGGTATGAATCATCGCCCTGGGAAGGAGGAGTTAAAACTGGACTGGAGAGGATACAGAAGCTGGAGGTTTGTGGCAAGTCTCCTGCTGACAGTGGTGCTGAGTTTTAGCTTCCTTTTGCCTGGATGGGCGGATGAGCTGGCTAACAAGAAGCAAGAGCTGGAGCGGGTGAACAGGCTGATCCAGCAAAACAGGCAGAAGCTCCAGGAGAACAAGCGACAGCAGCAGAGTGTCTTGGCAGAGCTCGAACTTATAGATAGGGATCTGAAACAGACGAATGAGGAGCTGGAGCAACTGACCGGAGAGATAAGCTCTTTGCAGGCCTCTATCGATGAGGTTGAGAAAAAGCTCGACAAAGCGGAGGCGGATCTCCAGAGACGGACAGAGATCCTCCATGATCGCTTGCGCCACATTTATACCGAAGGAGATGTATCCTTTTTAGAGGTGCTGTTGCAGGCAGAGAGCATGACCGATTTCTTGACGCGTTTCGACCTCATGCAGCGGATCGCTGAACAGGATATGCGGCTGATGAAAGAGCTGGCTGCTGAGCGCGATGCTGTCAAGAGGATGAAGGAGGAGCTGGAAGCCAAACGGAACAGGCTGGTTTCGCTGCAGCAGGCCACGAGGGAGAAGCAGACATATCTGGCTGCCAGGAGCGAGGACCGGAAGCAGGTGTTGAAGCAGCTGGAAAGCGAGCGCGAAGCCTATGAGCGCGCCCTGAACGAACTTGAGGCCACATCGAGGCAGCTGACGCGGATAATTCAACAGCTCCAGGCCAAGAACTCGTCCCCCCGGAAGGGTACCGGCCGCTTTATCTGGCCAGCTTCTGGGCCGATCACCTCTGGTTATGGGATGCGCTACCACCCGATCCTGCAGGAGTACAGGATGCACACGGGGATCGACATCGGCGCAGCTTACGGGGCAAGGGTCGTTGCTGCAGATGGCGGAACTGTCATCTACACGGGTTGGCTGGGAGGTTATGGCCAGGTTGTGGTGATCGATCATGGCGGTGGCATCTCCACCCTCTACGCTCATCTCTCGAGCATCGCAGTGTCTACGGGAAGCACCGTCCAACAGGGGCAGACGATCGGCTATGTTGGGAGCACGGGATGGAGCACAGGTCCGCATCTCCACTTTGAGGTGCGGGTGAACGGAGAGCCTCAGAACCCTCTTGCCTATCTCTGATAATGATTTTCTGAGTGTAAGGCGGGGCACTGTGCCCTGCCTTTTTGTTGTCTTTGCACTTAGTACCAGATAATGTCAAATAACTGCCGGGCGGCATATACTCTGGAAGTAGGGAATGCGAACCTCGGGAAGCGGAGATGAGGGAAATGAGGTATTTCTGGAATGGCAAGCATTTTTGGGTTTGGGAGATGAACAAGTGTGAAGGAGGCAAAGCCGAACTGCTCGTGAAAAGAGCCGCCGAGCTGGGGCTCAAGGGCTTGCTTGTGAAGGCTTGGGACGGCAGCCGTTACTGGCCCCAGTTTAACAGGGTTGTTGGGCCTGCCAAGAATGCGGGGCTGACCGTCGCTGGTTGGGGGTACAGCTACGGAAACAATGTCGCTGGGGAGATCGCGGCGATGGAACAGGCGGTGGCGGCGGGTTGTGACTGGCTTGTCATCGATGCTGAGAAGGAGTATGAAGGCGATGATGGAAAAAAGAAGGCAGTTTCTTTGCTCACTGCCGTCAAATCTTCATCGTTTAAAGATGTCGCCTTGGGGTATACGACTTTTGCTTTTCCTTCACTCCATCGCAAGTTTCCCTACGAAATCTTTTCTTCGTGCTGCGATGTGGTGCTGCCCCAGGTTTACTGGAGAGATTTCGGCATGAGCCCTGATCAGGCGCTCCAGCGAAGCGTGAGGGAATTACAGCCATATGGACTCAACATAGCGCCGATAGGGCAGGCCTTTGGAGGCGTGAGTCCGGAAGAGATCTGGATTTTCGGAAGAGAAGCGGAAGCGCTGGGACTTTTGGGGATCAGCTTTTGGAGTTGGCAACATGCCACAGATGAGGTGAGGCAAGCGGTCAAGGTGTTATCTTTGCCGAAGGATGATTCAGAGGTTAGCGGCTGGGCGGAGAAGGCCTGGATGAAGGCTATAGCGAAGAAGGCGGTGGACGGAACCAAGCCACGCGGCTTGGTGACCCGCGAGATGCTGGCGGTGGTCCTGGATAATTTGGGGTTGCTTGAGCCAGATGTCAGTGCTGCGGAGGCGCTGAGGAAGCTCTCTGAAAAGGCTGGTCTTGGCCCAGAGCACTCTGCCAGGGAGCAAGTAAACCTCTCTTTGCTTTCGGTGATCCTGGAGAAGCTGGGTCTCATCTGAGGAAAATTTACTGCAGAAGAAGAACCTCACTCCGAGATGGAAGAACCGAAACATAGGGGGTAAAATCCGGCAGGATTGAAAAATCTATATGCTTAGTCTTGTTGTTGCTTGCCTTATCAGGTTGTGGCAGATGGAACAGCGGTTTCCCTGACCCTGAAGCTGTTAGCAAAAACGGAAGGGGAATGCCTCAAAACTTTTCCACGAATTCGATGGTCACCCGAGTTTGTCAGTTGACACCGATTTTGGCCGAATTTCAAAACTAAAAATGGCT
>JBNATO010000058.1:0-10676 GCA_049701555.1 Thermacetogeniaceae bacterium
TGTAGAATTTCAGTGGGTCCCATACCGATTTTGCTAGTATCAACATCCAACCCTGCTTTCTCTTTCAACAGAATTGCAGCCATATGTGCTAAAATGTATGATTCTGCAAATTGCTTGCTCGCAATCACTATCCTACCTTTCGGCTTTGCTTGCTCTGAAGAAGCTTGAGTTTTCTCTTTCTTTCCGCAACCACCGACAAACCCAAGAGACATAACTAAAATTACCAAAACAATCAACGACACCAACTTAACCGACTTACTTTTTCTAAACATTGGCTTTATACCCCCCTCTAATTTTTTTACTAAGTAACATATACTTACAATTGGTCAGTCAAACCTACTTTTTTTCTAAGACGGCGTTCTACGTAACCCAGTACTTGGTCAAACAAAACAGCCATTACTGCAATAGGAATTGTTCCCGCCAAAATCATTCGGTTATCCATCATTGAAATTCCAGTAAAAATCAACTCCCCTAAACCACCCCCTCCCACAAGAGCACCAAAAGTCGCTATTCCCACAGTCAACACAGCAATAGTTCTAATACTTGCCATAATAACAGGAAACGCTAATGGAAGTTCAACCTTTAAAAGAAGTTGATATGGAGTAGAACCCATTCCAATTGCTGCTTCTTTTACTGCTGGATCCACCCCTGCTAACCCTGCACATGTGTTTCTCAAAACCGGTAACCATGAATATATTACTAATGCTACGATTGTAGGAAGCCATCCTAATCCAAGAAAAGGTAGGAGAAAACCTAGCATCGCCAGTGAAGGTATAGTATATAAAGCTCCAGCAAGATCAATTACGAAAGCACTCAGTTTTGGACGGCGGGATATGAGGATTCCAAGCGGAACAGCAGTTAATGTACCAATTAACACACCCATGAGCGAAAGCCAAAGATGTTGACCAGTCAGAGTAGCTATATCACTTTTTGTCTCCCAAAGATATTTCAAAAATTCTACTACCTGTTCCATGGGTGTTTAACCCCTTTCCAAACTTTTAAAAACACTCTTTATTTCATTATTTCACCCGCTGTTATTACTTCAGCGAACTGCTAAAATTTTATTTAATCTCATATTTAGACAATGCTTCCATATCCAATTCAAAACCTAAACCAGGTTTTTCGGGAATCCTAATGTATCCTTCTTTATCGATGGTTATCTTTTCTGATAGGATAAAATCTCTTCTTTCAATAGTCCAGGTTGGCGGGTCATAAGGAAACTCCAAATACGGACAGTTACTAATTGCACAAGCTAAATGCAAATTTGCTAATAGACCGATACCATTAGTCCAAGTATGAGGACTGAACCAATGACCATTGCTTTGAACCATTTCAGCAATTTTTTTAACTCTCGTGATTCCTCCTGCCAATACTACATCCGGTTGATAAACATCTAATGATCCCAACCGATTCATTTCTCTAAAATCATACCAATTACGATTCATCTCCCCTCCCGCAATACGTACTCCTACCATCTTACGCAAAATTGCCAACCCTTCAAAATCATAGCATGGAAGTGGTTCTTCCAACCAAAAAACATCAAGATTTTCAAGTTCTTTTGCTACTTGATATGCAGTTTTTAAATCCCATGTTCTCTCTGTATCATATGGCATTTTCCACCCTTGGTTTGCATCAACCATAATATCCATTTTATCACCAACTGCTTTTCGTACAGCCTCAACAATTTTAATGTCATCACGTGGGTCTCTATGATGAAAGCGAATTTTAATAGCCTTAAAACCTTGCTCCATTAAAGATATTGCCTGCTCAGCACGAGCCTCTGGAGGCAAAAGTTCTCCGGTAGATGCGTAAGCTAAAATTTTATCACTTTTTCCTCCCAACAATTTCGATACAGGTAAACCTGTTGCCTTACCAATCAGATCCCAAAGTGCCACATCAAGCGGCCAACAGCGGCCATAGTGAAAATCAATATTCTCAATAATCTGAGAATGTCTTTCTATATTAAAAGGATCTTGTCCTATAAATAAATCTTCATGTCCTTTGAAACCATACATTAAATCGCCCGAACCAATACCCGTTATACCCTCATCTGTATGAACAAATACTAGAGTTGCTAAAAATTCCTTTCTCGGTCTTGGATCCCACGAAGGCATAAACGGTGGTTCCAACGGAAGTATATAATGTTTTATTTCTATCGAGGTGATTTTCAAATCTCATCACTCCATAATGACTATTTTTTTTAACTGGCATATTTTGCTTTTTAATTTTCTAGTTTTGTTTAGCTGCTTCTGCCTTCTCAACCAGATCTTGAAGCTTTGCCAATACCTCTGCAGGTAACTTAGGAGGTTGGCTCTCCTCGAGGAGCCGTCTAGCTCTTGCTTTCAACCTTTGAACATAAGTCGTCTTTCCTTTCTTTTCCCAATGATTATAAAGCTCTCTATTGATGTCTCTGGGGATCCAGAATTCTTTCTTGAAGTTCTTAAAAGTATGCTCCTCTGCCAAGAAGTTTCCACCTGGCCCAACTTTGTCAATTATATCTAGTGCGAGGCTCTCATCGTCGATCCTAATTCCTTTGATAATGTTTCTGACCATACCGATGATTTCATCTGCCATCACCAGTGCTTCCAGAGAACCACACAACCCAGTTTCAAGAAAACCACAGTCATGAACTAAGTTCGCTCCGCTCAATGCAGCACTATATATGGTAAGGGTATATTCGATCGCTGCCTGCTCATCAAGAACTTTGGAATCAGAACAGCCAGCCGTACCCCAAGAGGGAAGATTTAGGAAATGAGCTAAATCGGCCATTGCAGCATGCATCAGCGAAAACTCCGGTGAAGACCCATAACAGTGAATCATTGTTTTCATGTCCATATTTGTTGTAACGCCGCCGAAAATATATGGAGCTCCTTCTCTTATCAGCTGGTTGATCACCAAACCCGTCAGGTTATCTGCTGCAGCTATCACAAGAACTCCTGCCATACTGGCCGGCGCTGTAGCGCATCCCTGCACCCCAGGCGTGTAAAGAAGAGGCAAACCCTTCTCGGATATGTACATCATTTTTTCAATTGCCTCTTTAGAATGCCTGAGAGGACTGGTGGGTTCAGTATAAATTACTACGAAAGGATTTCTCTGAAGCGCTTCAGCTCCACCAGCTACAACTTCGCACATAGCTATTATGGTCCTCACATTTTCAACATCATACGCCCAGGTGACAATAGGCTTAGTTGTATTCTGCAACATCGCGTGCACTTCATGTACATCGGCCAGTCCCGTTGTGCAGTCAGAAATGCAGGCAAGAGACATCACGAAGTCCATGTTTGGCAGAACCTCTACAAGCCTTGCCACGTTGCAAACGTCGCTTTTTAAAACTTTCCGTCGCTCACCAGTCTCAAGATCATAAAAATTTGGGTTTGTTACTCCGGGACCGAAATATGTATTATTCCCTTCAAGAAATAACCTGCGATTACCATCTCTGTCAGAGAGAACAACTCTCGATGGAGCAGAAGAAATAGCTCTTTCCACTAGGTGAGATGGTATCCTTACCCTTGCACCGTCGACCCAGCACCCTGCCTTTCTTAAAAGCTCAATTGCCTCTTCACAGAATATCTCTGCACCTGTTCGCTCTAGTACCTCCAAAACAGCATAGTAAAGCCTCTTGCATTGACTCTCCGAGAGAACTCTGAACTGTACTGATCTATTGTCAACTTCATTGCTGGCGCTGCATTTGTTCCACATAATTTCCACCTCCATTTGATTTCCAGCACTAACTTGCCAATACTAGACTCTTAGCCAAATCTACCGCCCTTACAGCATCGGGAGCATAACCGTCCGCTCCAATCTCCTTCGCAAATTCTTCCGTAACAGGTGGGATCCCGTGTTTACTGTCCATGCATAGCACAACTACGCGGCAGTTAAATTCCTTCAGCAGGGGAAGTATGTTTTGAAACCGTTCAGTCTCTCCCGAAATTGAATTAACCAACGCTTCTCCCCGGTGCACCTGTAAGGCTGCCCGAAGCGCCTTGGGATTTGGGCTATCGAGGCAGAGGGGAACGCCCTCAAGTTCCTCCTGCACCTCTTGAACTAACCAACTCAATATCTCTGGCTCTTCATCCACAAAAGTACCACAGTTAACATCGATCATGTTGGCCCCAGCTTCGTATTGCCTTCGGGCTATCTCTCTAATAAACTTGGCATCTCTGCGGGCAACAGCTTCCCTTATTTCCTTCCGACTAGTATTGATCTTCTCGCCAACTATTAACAACTGATTCATCTCCCCACGCGCTTCTCTTTTTTTAGAGCATAAATTCATTTCTCTTGTTTCAGTAAGGCATCCCATCTATCCAATTCCTTTAAAAGCAACGGATCCAGCGGAGGCACCTGGTGGTTTTCCATGATGTAGCGGATTTTGCCTTGAATTTTATCCCTGACTTCTGAAAATTCTTCATTTTTCATCTTGCGGCTGAATAATTGAGGGTACCAGACGGTTTTGAAGTTCCTGGCAGTATGTTCTGTTGTAAGAAAATGCCCACCCGGTCCTACCTCTTTGATAACATCCAAGGCTAAATCCTCATCTGTCACCCTGACACCTTGAACAAAATGCTTCAGCATCTCGATGATCTCGTCGGCAAGAACCACCATCTCTGGAGACACATTATTGCAGTGATCCATCACCCCAACATCATGTACCAGGTTTGCCTTGCTAAGGAGTGCTGCAAAGCAGAACATCGTCACTTCAGCAACAGCTTGTTCATCAATAAACTTAGCATCTGTTGTACCAGCAGTTCCATAAAACGGTAAACCGTACCTATAAGCGATCTCGGAAGACGCAGCAACCAGCAATGCGAACTCTGGAGCACCGTAGCTACCAATGGTTGTACGCATATCAAAGATTGAAGGCATTGCACCATAAATGTAAGGTGTTCCCTCATTAACTAACTGGCTGATTACCAATCCTGCTAAAACATCAGCGTTGCATTGGACAAGTGCTCCAGCAAAAGACATTGGTGCCGTTCCACCCATCATGCAGTAAGGCATATATATCACAGGAATTCCTGCCTCGGCACTGATTCGTAGCTTCTCTGTGCTTGGCTCAGGGTGAGTAAGCGGCGGAATAGGCTCACAGTAGCAAAATAGAAAGGGCTTTTCTCGCAACTCCTTCCGCCCGCCTGCAACCATTGCGGCAATTTCGATTATATCCTTTAACCCCTGTACATCATTTGTGGAAAAATTAATCGGTTTACTGAAGTGCTTAAGAGTCTCTATAAATGCAATCTGCGACTGAATACTGGTTGGAACATCAGCATGCAGGCCGACGGACAGTACAAAATCGATATTAGGCAGGTAATCGGCTATCCTAGCCATTAATTCGGTATCTTTCCTAAGAAATTTACGGGCTTTTCCGGTGTCCGGGTCGATGATCTCCAACTGATCTGCATGTGTACCAAAATAGATACTATCCTTCTTCACCCTTGCATAGGGTTTACCATCACGAGAATATAAAGTAAATTCCTTAGGGACTCTTTCCAGGGCTTTTTCCACGAGGCTTGCGGGAATCCTGGTTAATCCGTTCTGAGTTTTGGTAGCACCCGAGTCGTATAATAATTCCAGAACCTTTTTGCCTTCGATTTTCAATCCGACATCTTCCAATATGGTAAGGCTAGCTTCATGAATGCGACGAAACTTTTCATCATCCAGGATATTAAAATTTACGTCTCGCTTAGGAGATAATTGCAGCTAACCCACCCTCTTTAAACTAACTATTCAGCCTTCCTGTAAATTCTGCTCACTTTCCTCCATTAGCAATTTTCATACCTAACTTATAAATCTACTCACTTTCTACTTACTTCTCTATCATCAGCAATTTTCATACCTATAACAGAAAAATGGTTGAGCAACTAAAAAACTTTCCTTTTCTTACACTTCCTTATTTATAGATAAAAATAACTATGCTAAATTTTTTGCGCAAATTTTTCTGCAACACAATCTTATTTATTTAGTTACTACCATGTCAAAGGATCGAGCCATGTGCCGATACCCTTTTCTTTGGCTACTTCATATGCCTTCCGACCGATGTAAATGTCATGTAATGCTAATCCAAAGTTAAGAGCAAGTATATTTTCTGCATCATTTTCCCTGCCTGTTATACGTCCAGTTATGATTTCCCCTATTTCCCCATAAATCATTGGTAATTCAAAAGGAAGGCATTCTGTTCCAGCAAAGAATTTTGCTAGTTTCAGATCATCAGTAACAATCTTATCCATTCTCAAGATGGTTTTTCTCTCGAACAGGCCAATCATAGCAATTGGCGACAAAAAAACCCCTTTCTCTGGAATCCATTCATCTTTGATTTGATGTTCCGTTTTATCAAAGCAAGTAGCCGTAATCAAGAGAACCTCTACATCTTCTACAGCTTCTTTGATAGTGCTACAAGAGATTATTTCTCCTCTAAATTCTTCCGCCATTGTTCTCATAAAACCATTGATTGCCTCAGGTCTTATGTCAAAAATTTTTGCCCTTTTTAGCTTAGGAAGAACACGTTGAAGCATTTTCAAGCTTTCTCTTCCTTGCGCCCCCGCACCTATTATTGCTGCTGTTTCTGCATCTTTTCTAGCGAGAAACTTGGCTGACACCGCTGTAGTAGCAGCAGTCCTTTTCATGGTTATATAAAAGGCATCCATCAAAGCATATGGAACCCCTGTCTCCTGATCACTCAGAATTAAAACACCATAATTACTGCCAAAACCCGGTTTTGGATTATTATTTCTGGAGGTAGAAACCCACCTTAATCCGACAGTACCGCTTTTCTCCACCCAACCAGTTGTGGCTTGAAAAGAAGTTTCGGGTTTTGGGCAAATCCTTAATGTGGGGCATACTTCTACTTTGTTCAAGTTATGTTGAATGAAAACTTCAGTCACACAGTTTATAAATTCCTCATCAGTAAACCCCACAGTTCTTACATCATCTATTGTCATATACAGGATTCGCGGTATTTTCTGTAAACCTGAAAACATATTATATTCCTCCAGGCATTTTAAAACGGCCTTTATCCCCATTTACCTTGGGGATAAAGGCCAAACATACTATACTCTTCTTCAATTACTTTTTTTCAGTATATATCCCCTCGCGCAGATATTTGTGCATTTCCTCCTTGGTCATATGACCAATTCCTAAATAATCTAAGGTATAACCCTCAGTAAAGTAATCACGCTCTAGCACCGCAGATGCAATGCTTATCATAGCATCAATAATCGGGGTTTTTACACCAAATTTTTTACCGAGTTCATGGTAAACACGACAACCGACTGGTATATCCTCTGTTAAGTATCTATTCTCCACCGAGAAGGGACCTGTACCAAACTGGATGTAATCCTGTTGATCAAAAGGAATCTTGTAGTTGGGCCCCATATATTCCAACCCAAGCACATTTTCTCTTGAGAAGAAATCTTCCTTCTTGTAGGGCTGAATACCTACACCCATAGCCTTGGCAATAGCAACCTCTTCCTGGTAAAAAGCGTATTGTACTCGGGAAACCGAGGGGCAGAAAACATGAGAGTAAATAGAAAACTTGTATTTGTCATCCCCATATATCACACCGAAGTTTTCCATAGTACCCAAGCCCAAAATTACACCTGGACAATGGAGCACTGGATTAACGTTGCTAAAGCCTATATCCATAACAGTATCGCCACCAACAGCTCCGTCACCATTGGTTACGGCATCCATACAGGGCAAATACTTAGCGCTCTCAAGAAAGTCTTCTTGGTCTGTCATAGGCAGAGCTGCTCCTCTTAATGTAATCGCCCGGTAGTAAACCCGAACGCTAGGCATAACAACGCCACCCTTTATATCAACACGGCAGCCATACGGGGTGCTAGACCAGCCACCAACGATGACCTTCTTGTTGCAGCCAGCCTCTCGCATCATTTTTCTCAAGAGAAGGCTGCCATAGTTATCAGGGAATATATGAATGACCATACCATCTTCAAGAGCAGGTATCAATTTTTCAAAAAACAGCTTATGCCCCCATGCTGTAGTAGCTACAACAACTAATCCGGCTCCTTCTACCGCCTCGGCTACATCCGTGGTAACCCTATCTAACTTGGCAACACCTGATCTCTCAAAGCTGTACAGATTCAACTGCTCGCCATAAAACCTGATTCCAGCTTCTTTTACCCCAAAAAGCGTCTTTTCTGCAAAAGGTGGAAGATCACAAATACGCACCTTTGCTCCTGCATTGGCACAGTCTGCAGCAATGGCTTTCCCTACAGAACCAGCACCTAAAACCGCAATTGGTTTGTCCTTTAGATAAGACATATCACCCATTCTTCATACCTCCTTAACAGATTTTTTCAGATTCCACTTCTGCATAAAATCCTTCCTAGCAAAAAGCTTGCCAAAATACTAAAAAACTTCTTTCTATAAAAAATAAGTTTTTCTTTTTGTTTTTTCCGTGCAAAAATTCTTGCATGCAAATATTCTTGCTCTCGTAGAAGGAATTACTTTGTTAACGAAGAAAAACTAAATAAAAAACACAAAAAGAAAATCAACAAAAGATATGCTGTTCCTAGGTGGTGACCAGTATTGAAAAAAGATTCATATGCAGAGCTTAAAGAACAGCTAGAAAAGCTTACCCGAGAAAAAGACCTGTTGCTCAAAGCCCTTGATGTGTTAGAAGATGGAATTCATATGGTAGATGCCAGCGGCAGAACTATACTTTATACCAGAGGAATGGAAAAAATAGAAAATTTAAAAAGTGAGTATGTATTAGGAAAGCATATTTCAGAAACCTACCAGCTTGATGATCAAAGCAGCATTTTGCTTAAAGTTTTAAAATCAGGCATCGCAATAAGAAACCACCACACAACTTACATCACCTCACAAGGCAAAACAGCTAGTATTATCACAAACACATACCCTATTTTCCAAGACGGTAAGATAATCGGTGCTGTTTCTGTAAACAGAGATATTACCAAAGTACGGGAATTAGCCGAAAAAGTCATTAAACTCCAAAGAGACCTCTATGCTCATCAGAAGAAAAATAAACAAAATGGTACCCAGTTTTGTTTTGATGACATCATAGGAACCAGTAAAAAAATCAAGGAAACTATCGAAATCGCCAAAAAATTTGCTGAAAACCTTTCTCCTGTGCTCATTCAGGGTGAAACTGGTACAGGAAAAGAACTGTTTGCACAGAGCATTCATAACTATAGTCCCAGGGCAGATGGCCCCTTTGTGGCAATCAATTGCGCCGCTATTCCCGAAACATTGCTTGAGGGGATTCTTTTCGGCACATGTAAGGGAGCGTTCACCGGTGCAGAAGATAGGAAAGGACTATTTGAAGAAGCCAGCGAAGGAACGCTTTTTCTCGACGAGATCAATTCTATGAGTCTTTTTCTTCAAAGCAAACTTTTGCGTGTACTCCAGAGCAAAACTATACGAAGAGTTGGAGGCAACAAAGATATTAGCGTTAATCCACGTATAATCAGCGCTATAAATGTGGACCCTGCAGAAGCTATTACCAAAGGCCAGTTGCGAAATGATCTTTATTACCGCCTTGCAGCCGTCACACTGGTTATTCCACCCCTAAGAGAACGTATTGAAGATATACCTCTCCTTGTCAAACACTTTATTGAGAAAAACAACAGAATTATGGGAAAAAATATCCAAAATGTCTCAAATGATGTGCTCAATATCCTAAGAAAGTACAACTGGCCTGGTAATGTTAGGGAACTTGAACATGTCATAGAACATGCTATGAACATGGTAGAGAGTAGCGATACCACCATACACGTACAGCATCTGCCACCGCACCTGAGAGAGAAATTCAACCACAGCCACCATTTCTACAGAGACTATCAGGTCAACAACTTGAGGGAAACCCTTTTGGGAATAGAAAGAGATATAATTATTCAAGAACTCATCAATAACCATAACAATATTTCTAAAACGGCAGCTAAGCTAGGGGTATCTCGGCAATACCTGCAGTATCGCATTAAACGTTTAAACATTAACGTAAATGGTAGCTAAAAGGCTTTTCACGACAAAGCCCAATAATATCTTCCCCACACTGTACTTTCTCCTGCTGAATGGAATTAGTGTTATAGCATCACATCTCCAGAATATCCTTTATGGCAGAAACTACCATTTCCAACTCTTCTTTTGTATAATCACTCCTGTTATCACGCTCAATGCCCAGGCTGGTCACTAGGAAATGTTTGTCGGGTCTAATCCCTGCACTATCGAGAATTTTTTTGCCGCATCCTTTTGGGCATCCCTCGACCAGCACCCATTTTGAGGCATATTTTCGGGCTTCAGAGAGCCTTTGCAAGTCCTTTTCCTGGAATTTTTCACCTGCCAGCCTCACAAACTTGCAGTATCCCTGCTTTTCTAGACTACTTGCAGCGTTGTAGGCAAGGAGAGAAACATTTGAGCCGCCTGGACAGGTGATAATGACTGTATCACTTTGTTTTTGTTTTTTTAGAACATTTTAAACCTCCCCATTTAAGAATCGAGTTTATCAATAATATCCTTTCAAGCTTTCAAACAAAAATTTGTAAATGATAATGGATCTGTTGCCAAAGACCCTAAAACACAAATGCCAGAAAGCTGAAACCAAAAGGAAATGGAAGGAGTACTTTCCTCACGCCTTCAGGCACCCTGTTTTTCGTGTTGCTTTCACTAACCGTTTAATGTTGTGTACAGCAAAGGCCAGA
>JBNATO010000059.1:0-10486 GCA_049701555.1 Thermacetogeniaceae bacterium
GCTACGGCGGCTACATCCGAGGGCATGCCTACTCCCAGGTTTACGAATGTCCTAGGGCGTGGAAGACGAGCACCTCGTCGACCCTGTTCAGGAATTCTGGGCGGAAGTGCTGCCGCAGGAGAGAGAGCACCCTTTCCTTCATCCTTTCGTAGTCCCCACCCTTTTCCTGAAACTCCAGGATCTCCTGGCTGCCGATGTTAGATGTCATGATGATGATCGTGTTTTTGAAATCGACGACCCTCCCCTTCCCGTCGGTCAGCCTGCCGTCGTCGAGGATCTGCAGGAGGATGTTGAAGACATCAGGATGCGCCTTTTCGATCTCGTCGAATAGTACGACGCTGTAGGGCTTTCTCCTGACAGCCTCGGTGAGCTGCCCGCCTTCTTCGTAGCCGACGTATCCAGGGGGCGCACCGATCAGCCTGGCCACTGCGTGCTTCTCCATGTACTCCGACATATCCAGCCGGATCATGTTGCGCTCGTCGTCGAAGAGAGCCTCGGCCAGCGCTTTGCTGAGCTCTGTTTTGCCTACGCCGGTGGGTCCCAGGAAGATAAAGCTTCCTACGGGGCGGTTGGGGTCCTTCAATCCGCTGCGGGCTCTTATGACAGCATCGGCGACTGCGTGCACCGCCTCGTCTTGGCCGACCACCCTCTCGTGCAGTATCTCCTCGAGGCGGAGCAGCTTCTCCCTTTCCCCTTCCATCAGCTTGCTGACAGGGATTCCTGTCCAGCGGCTGACAACCCTGGCGACGTCCTCTTCGTCCACCTCCTCCTTCAGGAGGGCGCCTGAGCTCTGGAGTTCGGCAAGAGCCTGCTCCTCTGCCTTCAGCTTGCGCTCCAGCTCGTTCAGCCTCCCGTATTTTAGCTCAGCCATCCGGTTGAGGTCATATTCCCTTTCTGCCTTCTCGATCTCAATGCGGGTTTCGTCGATCTGGCGCTTGATATCCCTGATCCTGGCGATCACTTCCTTTTCGGCTTGCCACCGCGCCTTCATGGCGTCTGCCTCGCTTCTCAGCTCTGCCAGCTCTTTCTGGATATGCCTCAGCCTCTCCTGCGATGCCGGGTCTTTTTCTTTCTTGAGAGCTGCTTCTTCGATCTCCAGCTGCATGATGCGGCGGGTGATCTCGTCCAGCTCGCTGGGCATGCTGTCGATCTCGGTGCGCAGGTGAGCAGCAGCCTCATCGATCAGGTCGATCGCCTTGTCCGGAAGGAAGCGGTCGCTGATGTAGCGGTCGGAAAGGACGGCGGCAGCCACTAGGGCCGCATCCTGGATGCGCACCCCGTGGTGCACCTCATAGCGCTCTTTTAGCCCCCTCAGGATGGAGATGGTGTCCTCGACTGAGGGCGGGTTTACCAGCACCGGCTGGAAGCGCCGTTCCAGCGCTGCGTCCTTCTCGATGTGCTTCCTGTACTCGTCGATGGTTGTGGCGCCGATCACCCGCAGCTCTCCCCGGGCAAGGGCCGGTTTGAGGAGATTCCCTGCATCCATGGCGCCCTCTGCCGCTCCTGCCCCCACCACGTTGTGCAGCTCGTCGATGAAGAGGATGATCTGGCCGTTGGAGTTTTCCACCTCCCGGATCACGGCCTTTAAGCGCTCCTCGAATTCGCCCCGATACTTTGCTCCGGCGACCAGAGCACCCAGATCGAGGGCGATGATCCTCTTGTCCTTCAGCCCTTCAGGGACGTCCCGGGCGGCGATGCGCCGGGCGAGCCCCTCGACGATGGCGGTTTTGCCCACCCCCGGCTCCCCGATCAGGACGGGGTTGTTCTTGGTTCGCCTTGAGAGGATCTCCATCACCCGGCGGATCTCCTCATCCCTGCCGATCACCGGATCGAGCTTGCCTGCCCGGGCCAGCGCTGTCAGGTCCCTCCCGTAGCGCTCCAGCGCCTCATAGGTCTCCTCCGGGTTTTCGCCTGTGACCCGCTGGGATCCCCGGACAGCCCGGAGCGCCTGCAGCAGCTTCTCCCTGGTGATTCCGAAGCTGCGGAAGAGGCTTTTGACATCCTCCTCTCCCTCTTCTGCGATCGCCAGTAGGAAGTGCTCTACGCTGATGTAGTCGTCCCTCAACTGCTTGGCTTCCTTTTCCGCACAGCCGAGGACGCGGGTCAGCCCAGTGCTGGCATGGAGAGGGCCGTCGTAGCCGTAGACGCTGGGTATCTTGCTGAGCAGCTCTTCCAGTCTTTCACGGAAGGCCCTGGTTTCCACTCCAGCGTGCTCGAGAAAGTGTTTGGCCATCCCTTTTTCCTGGTCCAGCAGTGCTGCCAGGAGGTGTTTCGAGGTCACCTCCTGGTGGTGTCGTTCAGCGGCGATCTGCTGGGCGGCCGCCAAAGCTTGGCGCGACCTCTCTGTGAAGCGCTCTATGTTCATTCTGAAACACCTCCGCTGGCGTCACCCTGGTGTGAAATCTTTTATTAGAATTTGGGCAATATTGTGCTAAAAATTCAAGAAAATATAGAGGATGACGACTTTCAGCCTAAGAATATCAGGTAGCAGAAACATTGAAAAGGGGGAGGGAGTTATAGGGCCTAGAGAGGGAAAGAGGTGTCAGTCGGATTGGGTGTTTTTTGCCAAATCACTATTGAGAAAGGAGATGAACTGTGAATGAAAAAGTGGAGTAGGGTTGTTTTGGCACTCCTGTTGGTCGGCCTCCTGATCTCTGGCTTTGGCTGCGGAGGGAGCGCGGGCAAGTCTGGCGCTGCGACGGAGGCCAAGACGATTCGCATCGGTTTCTTTGCGCCGGAGAGCGGGCCTGAGGCCGCTGACGGAACGAGCGCCTATAATGCAGCGAAGCTCTTCGTCGAGCAGATCAATGCCAAGGGTGGCATCAACGGGGCGAAGATCGAGCTCGTCAACTATGATGACCAGCTGGATACCAAACAGGCGGTCTCGATCGCTCAGAAGCTGACCACTAAGGATAAGGTTGTGGCAGTTGTCAGCGGTTCGTACTCTGGACCCACTCGGTCTGCTGCGCCGATCTTCCAGAAAGCCAGGATCCCGATGGTCGCAGCTTACGCCATTCACCCTGATATCCCGAAGACCGGTAACTACATCTTCCAACAGAGCTTCAGCGGTGTTGTCGAGGGAGCAGCAGCTGCTCAGGTAGCCAAAGATATTCTCCATGCCAAAAACGTGGCGATTCTTGCCATCGACTGCGACTTCGGTCACACCCAGGTTGATGGTTTCACCAAGAGAGCCAAGGAGATCGGGCTGAACGTCCAGGAGCCGAACTGGTTCAATTTCGGCGATTCTGAGTTCACACCGGTGCTCACAAAGATCAAAAACTCGGGCGCAGATGTTTTGTACGTGCCGGCCTATGCCGCTGAGGGTTCGCAGATCATCAGGCGCATTAAGGAAATGGGGTTGAACATTCAGCCGCTGGGCACCGAAGGGCTTGACTCGACTACCCAGTTCCTGCAGGTTGCTGGAAAATATGCGGAAGGGCTCGTGATCGTCACCAATCTCAACCGCGACAGCAAGGAAAAGGTTGTTCAGGACTTCATCAAGGCTTACAGAGAAAAATATGGTTATGACCCCGATATGGTGGCAGCTTCAACCTATGACGCTTTCTACGTAATAGCTGAAGCCATCAAGAAGTACGGTGCCGATCCGGATAGCATAAGGAAGGGTATCGCTGAGACCAAGGACCTCGTGGGAGTAACAGGTAAGATCTACCGCTACGATAGCCACAACCAGGTGATCAAGCCGGTACAGGTGCAGAAGGTCGTCAACGGTGCTTTCCATTACCTGGCGGAGATCACCGATCCTGCCATAATTACGCCGCCAGCTATTTAAAAAGGGGTGTTCTAAGGGGCTTCTGGGGGGCTTAGCGGCGTTTCCCCCAGAACCCCTCCACAGTTATACGCTGTAAGGGAAGGTGTGGTCTTCAGTGTTCTTTCAGCAGCTCGTCAACGGGATCACAATAGGCTCGCTGTACTCTCTGGTTGCACTCGGCCTCACGATGGTTTATGGCATCATGCGTGTGCTGGACATAGCCAACGCTGGAGCGTATACCCTTGGAGCTTATCTCGGCGTTGTTACCTACATGTCTACCCGGAGCATCGTTTTGGCGCTGCTGGCCGGAATCGTAGGAACAGCCCTGACAGGATATTTGTTGCAGCTTCTGGTCTACACCCCTCTCAAGCGGCTGGGTGACCCGATCATACCGCTCGTGGCCAGCATTGGGCTGTTTACCGTCATCCAAGATCTTATCAGGTTGATAGCTGGGCCATACACCAGATCGTTTCCTGTGCATCTACCTTTTGATCGGTTTGTTGTGGGGCATGTGGTGATCACTGGGACCCAGCTGATCATTCTCATCACTGCTGCTGTGCTGTTCACGCTGCTCTGGTTTATTCTGGATAAGACGAAGATCGGGCTTGCCTGGCAGGCAACTGCTCAGGACGCTGAAACCGCGATGGCGATGGGTATCAACACGAATTCTGTGATGGCATTTGCCTTCATGTTGGGGTATATCCTTTCGGCTGTTTCCGGGATCTTAGTAGGTATCCATCACAATGCGGTTTTTCCGAGCATGGGGAACATCCCATCTTATAAGATGCTGGCGATCGTGGTGTTGGGTGGACTGGGTAGCCCCATCGGCGCTGTTGCCGCTTCCATGCTGATCGGTTTGTGCGAGGCCTTCGTCACCGGATATATCGGTTCAGCGATACCGACAGATGCCATTGCCTTCCTTGCGCTGCTGATCGTCCTGCTGGTGCGCCCACAGGGGTTGTTTGGTATTGGGGGTGTTTCTCGTTGAGCTACCTGACGGTTGTTCTCACGACAGTCTCCATCTGGGTGCTGCTTGCCCTGAGCCTCAACATCATCACCGGGGAGGCCGGTCAGCCGAACATCGGCCATGCGGCGTTTTTCGGGATCGGCGCTTATACCGCTGCTGTTTTGAACACAAAGCTGGGGCTGAGCTTCTGGTGCACGCTGCCTGTGGCGATGTTGGTCGCAGCCGCCGTTGGCGCTGTGCTGGGCTTGATCAGCATGCGATTGCGAAATGATTTCCTCGCCATCTCCACGATCGGTCTAAACTTTGTTACTGTCGCTGCCTTTCAGACATTGAGCTTCTTTGGCGGTGCGATGGGGATCGGAAACATTCAGCCGCCTAAGCTCGGCGGGATCGAATTCGGATCAACAGAATTCGCTTGTTTGGGCTGGCTGGCTGTGCTGGTCGTGGCGTTGTTCTGCTGGCATCTTCAGAAGTCGTGGTTCGGCTATGCTCTCCATGCCATCCGCGATGATGAGGCGGCTGTTGAGGCTTTGGGAATCGACGTGCGGCGCTACAAGGTGACAGCCTTTGTATTGAGCACAGCCATAGCAGGTCTGGCTGGCTGCATCTATGCTCACTTCATGACCTTCATATCTGCGAGCGATTTCGGCTTCAATATTTCAGTTTCAATACTTGCAATGGTGGTTGTTGGTGGCCGCGGCTCGATCCCTGGCGTTATCCTCGGGGGAATCCTGCTGGGGGTGGCGCCGGAGGTTTTCCGGTTTGTTTCCGACTACAGGCTGCTCGTCTTCGGCGGTATTCTCCTCTTCGTCATGCGGTTTGCCCCATCTGGATTGCTCGGCCAGGGGAGTTGGTTGAACAGGCAGTGGGAAAGGTACATCCTGCGCAAAGGTGCTGATGCCTATGCCTAATGAGACGATCTTGCGGCTTGAGCAGGTATCGATACGCTTCGGAGGTCTAACGGCGCTGAATGGAGTGAGCGTTGCGGTAAAACGGGGCGAGATCTGCGGTTTGATCGGGCCAAACGGCGCCGGCAAGACGACGCTCTTCAATGTGATCTGTGGAGTCTATCGCCATGCGACCGGGACGGTGTTTTTTGAGGATGAGCCGATCTCTGGCCTCCCTGTTCACCAGATCGCCAGGAGGGGGATCGCCAGGACATTCCAGATCGTGAAACCGATCCCGCATATGACGTGCCTGGAGAATGTGATGCTGGCCGCTGGCTCCCATCTCTTGGCAAAGACGTGGGTGCCTTTTACCAGAAGGGGTCAGGCGGAGATGAGGCGCGTGGCGATGGAGGCGCTGGCCCGAGTTGGGCTCGAAAAAGAGGCCAACAAGCCGGCAGGTCAGCTGAACCTCGGTTATCTGCGCAAGCTTGAACTCGCAAGAGCTCTGTTGATCAAGCCCAAGCTGCTTTTGCTGGATGAGCCGGTGGCGGGACTGGGTTATGATGCTGTGGACGAGTTCATAGCCTTGGTCAAAAAGCTGAATGAGGATGGCCTGACAGTCTTGCTCGTTGAACACAACACAGGTGTTGCCGAGGCCCTCTGCAGTCGGCTGGTAGTTCTTGAGCAAGGGAGGATTATAGCGGACGGCAAGCCGGCTGATGTCTTGACGGACCCGCTCGTCATCGAAGCTTACCTGGGAAAGGATGATGATAGAGTTGAGTCTGGTTCTTGAGGTCAAGGATTTAAAGGTTGCTTATGGAAGAGCCCAGGTTGTCAACGGAGTTTCCTTGGAGGTTCATGAGGGCGAGTGCGTCGCCATTGTGGGAGCCAACGGCGCTGGGAAGACGTCGATAATCAGAGCTGTCATGGGCCTCGTCCCCCCGGTTGCCGGGCGCGTCATTCTCAACGGAGTTGACATCACAGACCGCCCGGCGTGGGAGCGTGTGACGAGGGGAGTCGGATACGTGCCAGAGGGGAGGAGGGTTTTCCCTGCCCTGACAGTGGAGAAAAATCTCCTCACAGGTGTTTACAGGATCAGAGATTCCAAAAAGGTGAGCGAACTGCTGGATAGGGTCTATGAGATCTTTCCGCGGCTGAAGGAGCGGAGGCGGCAGCTCGCCAGCACGCTGAGCGGCGGTGAGCAGCAGATGCTGGCGATCGGAAGGGCCTTGATGTCAGATCCTCAACTCCTGATCATCGATGAGGTTTCGATGGGGCTTTCACCTCTGATGGTCAACCAGGCGTTTAGGGTCATCTCTAACCTCCATAAGGCCGGACAGAGCGTGTTGTTGGTGGAGCAGAACGCCAAGAAAGCCCTGCAGGTCGCAGACAGGGGCTATCTCATAGAGAACGGCAAGGTGATCCTCAGCGGTAAGGCAGATGAGCTGGCAGCTCATCCGCAGTTCGTCGGCGCATACTTTGGGCGTATGGCTTATGTGAAATAGGAAGGTGTTGAGGAAGAATGGTGGCGATGTCTGAAAAGGCAGATCTAATCGTGTGTCACGCTGCTCAGCTGGTGACCGTTTCGGGTAACTCGGAGGCTCCTAAGCGTGGCCGGGAGATGTCGGAGATCGGCGTGATCCCCGACGGGGCTGTGGCAGCAATGGACGGCAGGATCGTCGCCGTCGGGACGACCAAGGAGGTTTTCGGGCAGGTCGAGCTGGTCGAGGACGGGGTTTTGGTCGACGCATCTGGGAAGGTGGTGCTCCCTGGCCTGGTGGACCCGCATACCCATTTGGTCTTTGCAGGGTCGCGCCAGAATGAGTTTGTGTTGAAGCTCAGAGGGAAAGGCTATCTGGAGATACTGGCAGCAGGCGGAGGGATCTTGAGCACCGTTAAGGCGACGCGCCAGGCTTCCCGCGAGGACCTCGTGGCTGTCGGCAAAAAGTACCTTAGAGAGATGCTCGAGCAGGGGACGACAACGGCTGAGGTGAAGAGCGGCTACGGACTCACTACGGAAGACGAGATCAAGATGCTGGAGGCGGTGCGTCAGCTCAACGGCAGCCAGCCGGTAGAATTAGTCCCCACCTTTTTGGGGGCGCACGCAGTGCCTCCGGAGTACAAGGGCAACACCGATGGGTACGTAGACCTGGTGATCGGGGAGATGCTCCCGGAGGTGGCGAGGCGTGGCCTTGCGGAGTTCTGCGATGTCTTTTGTGAGGAGGGAGTTTTTTCGATCGAGCAGTCGAGAAAGGTCCTTCTCGCCGCTAAGGAGGAGGGGCTTAAGCTGAAGATCCATGCCGACGAGATCGTCTCTCTGGGAGGTGCTGAGCTCGCTGTTGAGGTTGGGGCAACGTCTGCCGACCATCTTATGGCGGTATCCGAGCGAGGGATCGAGATGCTGGCGGAGTCCGAGACGGTCGCTGTTCTTCTGCCGGCGACGACCTTTTGCCTGATGGAGGATAGGTACGCTCCTGCCAGGAGGATGATCGAGGCTGGTGTCGCCGTGGCGTTGGCGAGCGACTTCAATCCGGGAAGCTCGCCGGTGAATTCCCTCCAGATCGTCATGGGGCTGGCCTGCCGGCAGCTGAAGATGAGCCCTGAAGAGGTGATAGCAGCCGTAACCATCAACGCCGCCCATGCCATCGGCAGGGGTGATCGGGTCGGCAGCCTTGAGGTCGGCAAGCAGGCGGATATGGTGATCTTTGATGCACCCGACTACCAGTATCTGATGTATCGCTTTGGCACCAATTTGGTCGATAAGGTCATCAAGAGAGGGAAGGTCGTGGTTGGAGGTGATACGCAGTGAAACTCGTGGAGTGTGTTCCGAACTTTAGCGAGGGCCGCAGAATGGAGGTTGTGCAGGAGATCATAGGAGCTATTAAGAGCGTGGAGGGCGTTCGCCTGCTGGATCACAGCTCAGATCCCAGCCACAACCGCACCGTAGTGACCTTCGTGGGGAGTCCTGAAGCTGTCAAAGAGGCCGCTTTTTTGGCGACAGCAAAGGCTGCGGAGCTGATCAACATGGAGGAGCACAGAGGGGAGCACCCGCGCATAGGGGCGACAGATGTCATCCCCTTCATCCCCATAAGCGGGGTGACGATGGAGGAGTGCGTGGAGCTCGCTCGCCAGCTAGGGAAAGAGATCGGGGAAAAGTTGAGGATACCGGTCTATCTCTATGAGGAGGCGGCCACGCGCCCTGATCGCAAGAACCTGGCGGATGTCCGCAAAGGGGAGTATGAGGGCCTCAAGGAGGCGATCAAGACCCCTGAGAGGCAGCCCGATTTTGGGCCTTGCGAGATGCATCCCACAGCTGGCGCCACGGCAGTTGGGGCCAGGCCACCGCTGATCGCCTTCAATATCAACCTGGGCACCAGCGATGTGAACATCGCCAAGGCGATCGCCAGGTCGATCAGAGGGAGCAGCGGGGGTTATCCGAGCATCAAGGCCCTCGGGATCCTCATCGAAGAAACCGGGATGGCACAGGTCACCATCAATGTGTGCAACTTCCGCCAGGTCTCGCTGGCAAGGGTCTTCGAGACTGTGAAGAGCGAGGCCGAGCGCTACGGAGTCAACATCACGAGCAGCGAGATCGTCGGGCTTGTGCCGCTCGATGCCATAGTCGATGTTGCTGCTTTTTACCTGAGGCTTGCAGGATTTAAGTCTGACCAGGTTCTGGAGAAGAGGCTGCAGGAAAGCTGATGCGGGGGAGAGGACGATGCTCACAGATCTCAGCGTAGAGGCCTTTATAGATGAGGTCGCTTCATCATCGCCTGCTCCGGGCGGCGGCAGCGTCTCCGCTTTAGCCGGTGCGCTTGGGGCGGCTTTGGTGGCGATGGTGGCGCGGCTGACAGCCGGCAGGGAGGGCAGCGGGGATGATGCCCAGGCGATATTGGAGAGAGCGGAGAAGCTGTTGGCATCCCTGAGGGAACGCATCAGCGAGGATACCGCTGCCTTCAACAGGGTGATGGAGGCGTACCGCTTGCCCAAGCAGACTGAAGAGGAGCGGCAGAGGCGCTCCAGAGCGATTCAGGAGGCGCTCCTTGCCGCGGCCCAGCTTCCCATGAGTGTTGCCCAGGATTGCTTAGAGGTCATGCGCCTGTGCGAGTGGGCTGTGAGGAACGGCAACCCGAATGCCTTTAGCGATGCCGCTGTTGCTCTGCAGATCGCTCGCAGCGGGCTGATCGGTGCTCTCTATAATGTTGCCATAAACATAGAAGGGCTCAAAGATCCTGAACAGCGGCAGCTGCTCGCTGCCAAAAGAAAGGAGCTGCAGGCGGAGGCTGACCAGATCGCTGGTAGCCTTGAGGAGCTAATAGCCCGAAGGTTCGGTTAAAACGCAAAATTACAAAAGGAGGAGGAAGAGCTCGATGATAACCAATCTCGACATTTCAAAAGCGATGACGATCAAGCTCGACAACGAGTTGCCGGAGATGCCAGAGTTTGAGCCGGGCATCAGAAGAGCGCCGAGCAGGGGATTCCGCCTCAACAAAGAGCAGACCAAGCTCGCCTTGAAGAATGCCCTGCGGTATGTGCCGGAGGAACTCCACGAAAAGCTGGCTCCTGAGTTCTTGAATGAGCTGATGACGCGAGGTAGGATCTATGCTTACCGGTTCCGTCCTCCTGGGAGGATCTACGCCAAGCCGATCGACGAGTACAAGGGAAACTGCCTTGAGGGTAAAGCCTTGCAGCTGATGATCGACAACAACCTGGATTTCGAGGTCGCCCTTTACCCCTATGAGCTGGTAACCTATGGTGAGACAGGGAGGGTGTGTCAGAACTGGCTGCAGTACAGGCTGATCAAGAAGTACCTTGAGGTCATGACCCAGGACCAGACGCTCGTGGTTCAATCTGGCCATCCGC
>JBNATO010000060.1:0-10464 GCA_049701555.1 Thermacetogeniaceae bacterium
AGTAAAGGAGTCTTTAGAAGGTAGCTTTCACATCTTTAATAGAAGAGAAGGGGGTGTTTTTTGTAAAATAAGATTCAAAATAAAAAATGATTTTAAAAATGATTTATCTTAGAATCCTGAATTATTAGCTTCAGTGGTTTTTTCAGAAAACAGGGGCGGGGGTGGGGTAAATTTTAGAGAAAAATCGTGTTGAGGATAGAGAATTTGTTATAAACGCAAAAATAATGATTGCAGATGATGAACCAATAACTAGGCTTGATATCAAGGAAATGCTTGAAGAAAGAGGCTATAAATCGATAGTAGAAGCATCTGATGGACATGAAGCAGTGCAGCTTAGTAGAATATATAAACCAGAGCTCGTGTTAATGGATATAAAAATGCCGAATCTTAATGGAATTGAAGCTGCGTCTATCTTGGGGGAGAGGTTGGAGTGTTGTATAATTTTTCTGACGGCTTATAGTGATTTATCGCTTGTACAGGAAGCGAAAAGAATTCGCAATGTGGTTGGTTATTTGGTTAAACCGGTGAGAGAAGAAGATTTGTTCCCAGCAGTGGAAGTAGGGTTATCCTGTTACAGGAAAATTCTAAGCCTAGAAAAAGAAAAGAACGAGTTAAAGGAAGCTTTGGAGACCCGAAAACTGGTAGAGAGAGCAAAAGGAATATTGATGAAAAAATATGGTTGGGATGAAGATGTAGCGTATCGAAAGTTGCGCAGGCTTAGCATGGATCAAAGAAGAAGTTTGAAAGAAATAGCTGAAGCAATAATCTATACAGAAAAAATTAGAAATTAAAAAAGGGTAGAATAGGTTCGGAGAGTCAACGGCGCCTCTCTGATAGCTCGACGGTGAGCTACCAAGAGGCGCTATTTTGTTGATGAGAATGGATGGGATGATTCTGTGCAAGGGAATAGAAGCAGCAAATATGAGATTCTTAGCGTTGGAATTGATATTGGAACAACCACAACTCATCTCGTTTTCAGCAAGATACACATAGTTAATATGGCAGGAGGTAGCGCTATACCTCATTTTGAAATTGCGTCGCGTGAAATTATCTACCAGTCTGATGTATATTTCACTCCTTTGCTTTCCGAGACAGAGATAGATGTAGAAAAGTTAAAAGAAATAATCGTAACAGAGTATGCAAAAGCTGAGGTTCAGCCAAGCGACGTTAAATCAGGAGCTGTCATCATAACAGGTGAATCTGCTCAAAAGGAAAATGCCGATCAGGTTGCAAAAATACTTGAAGGTTTAGCAGGCGACTTCGTTGTCGCTGTAGCTGGTCCAGATTTAGAAGCGATTCTTGCTGGTGAGGGTTCGGGAGCCCGAGAGTTATCACGACAAAAAGGGATTATCATCGCTAACCTCGATATTGGTGGAGGCACAACAAATATTGCTGTCTTCGACAGTGGAGAACTATGTGATACAGCTACATTTAAGGTTGGAGGAAGGTTATTCTGTATCGATCCTGTTACCTTAACAGTACGTTCGGTAACATCAGTTGCTCGTCAATATGCAGAACAGCTAGGCCTTGTGATAGAAATGGGACGACCCCTACAGAAGAAGGTTGTTGAAGCCTTTTGCCAAGCCTTAGTGGATACCCTTGATGAAGTGATTGAGCGCAGAAATCTTAGCGCAATCTCTAAGATCGGCTTAGTTTCGGGCCCTCTTAGACGAGGTTATAAAATAGATGCTCTGACGTTCAGTGGGGGAGTAGGTCATTATATATATCAATCTATACCTGAAAATCCGTTCGTGTATGGAGATTATGGTCCTTATCTTGCCAAGTTTATCAAAGAAAATTCTTGTATGATAAAGCGTTATCACATTTTAAGACCAAGGCATACTTTGCGAGCAACGGTAATAGGCGCTGGAGTTTATAGTATGAAACTCAGTGGAAGCACAATTTTTCTCAAGAATTATGATTTATTGCCTCTTCGCAATGTTCCAGTCGTTTTACTTCCCTTAGAGGAGCGTGAAAACAGAAACACAATTAGACAAAAGTTAACGGATGCTATCAGACCTTATAAAGACAAATACCCATTGGTTGCGGTAGCTATTAGTGGATGGAAACAACCCACCCTAAAGCAATTGGAGGAGTTGTCATTTGCTCTAGCTGTTAGCCGAGAGGTGGGGAATCCACTGGTAGTAATTACAGAAGGAAACTACGCGAAGGTGCTTGGATATCTCCTTGAGCAACAGTTTATTAAAGGCGAAGATTTGATATGTCTCGATGAGATTAAGCTTTCAGGGGGTGATTTTATAGATATTGGCAGTCCATTACCGATTGGTAGGGTGGTCCCAGTAGTAATAAAGAGGCTGGTTTTCTCTGAATGAATGAAGGGAGGGTTGATTTTGGCAAAGAAGTATTCTGCACGGGTGAAAGGTGAACTTTTTGAATTTTCGACATTGAAAGAGGTTTTTGCTAAAGCGAATGAAGAAAAGAGTGGAGATGTGCTTGCGGGAATAGCTGCCTCATCTGCTGCTGAAAGAATTGCTGCGAAGAGAGTCCTGTCAGAAATAACATTAGAAGAGATTTACAATAATCCTCTGATTCCGCCAGAGAAGGATGAGGTTACCAAAGTTATCTTAGAAGGGGTTCGAAAACCTATCTACAATCATATTAAGAATTGGACAGTAGCCGAATTGCGAGAGTTTTTGCTTGCAGATACTACCACAAATGAGGATATTTCCTACATCAGGCAAGGTCTCACGAGCGAGATGATAGCAGCAGTTTGTAAGATCATGAGTAATCTTGATCTCATTTATGCTGCCTCAAAAATGGTTGTAGTTTCCCATTGCAACAACACCCTTGGTCTAAAAGGCACCCTTAATTCAAGACTCCAACCGAATCATCCCACTGATGACGTCGAAGGCATATTGTGGTCGATTAGAGAAGGTTTGTCTTACGGAGTCGGCGATGCTGTAATAGGAATCAATCCTGTGAATGATAGTGTAGCTAGTGTTTCGCGTCTTATGGAAGCAACACACGAATTTATTATCAAGTTTAATATTCCTACGCAAAACTGTGTTTTAGCGCATATTACTACCCAGATGAAAGCAGTACAAGAAGGTGCTCCCGTTAGTGTGTTCTTCCAAAGCATTGCTGGAACAGAAAAAGGTAACCGAGCTTTTGGGATAAGCGTTTCCCTGCTGGATGAAGCTCATGAAGTGATTAAGGAATACAGCACGGCAGCAGGGCCAAATCTCATGTACTTTGAAACAGGGCAAGGCTCAGAACTTTCGAGCGATGCTCATGAGGGCGTTGATCAGGTAACATTGGAGGCGCGTTGTTACGGTTTAGCAAAGAGATACTCTCCTTTGCTTGTAAATACAGTTGTTGGTTTCATTGGTCCTGAATATCTTTACGATGCACGACAAGTAACTAGAGCAGGTCTTGAGGATCACTTTATGGGGAAGCTGACAGGTATACCCATGGGTTGTGATGCTTGTTACACCAATCATATGAAGGCAGATCAGAATGCTATAGAAAATCTTGCTGTGCTTCTCACTGCTGCTAATTGTAACTACTTTATGGGTGTCCCAATGGGTGATGATGTGATGCTTAACTATCAGTGCACGAGTTACCATGATGTTGCGACTTTGCGGCAATTGTTTGGCTTAAGACCGGCACCTGAATTCGAACAATGGATGGAAAACATGGGCCTAATCAGAAATGGAGTGCTTACTGAGCGCGCTGGTGATCCAAGAGTCTTCATGGAGGGGGGCATTGGCGTCAATGGATGAAAAGCAGATTGCTGCCTTGGTTGATGAGGTCATAAGAGAACTTGAAGGGCGAAGCAAAGAAAAACAATGCACAAATAAATTTAGCGAAAGCGATAGGCCTCGTGTTAGGGGGCGGTACTTCGTTAGAGGAGTTTATAGTTATGGGAATCTGAAAGAGATGATTGGACGTTTTACTCCAGCTCGGTTGGGTGTTGGACGTTGTGGCCCTCGTCCTCTGACGAGTGAATTACTTTCCTTTCGAGAAGATCATGCTGCAGCCCAAGATGCTGTTTTCTTGAGAGTAAACCCTGAATTAGTTAGTCGCCTTGGCCTGCTCCATTTAAGAAGCAATGTAACTGATATTGATGTTCATTTAACACGGCCTGACCTTGGGAGGAGACTTAGCAAGGAGTCTGAAGAAATTTTGTCTACAAAGGGAATATTAGAACCTCAAGTACAGCTGATAGTAGCTGACGGCTTAAGTTCGACTGCTGTGGAGGCTAACGTCCCTGAACTTCTCCCATTTCTACAAGAAAGCTTAAAGAAGAAGGGAATAAAATTAGGAACACCTGTATTTGTAGAATTTGGCAGAGTTGGAGTGATGGATCATATAGGAGAAATTGTTAAGGCAGAATCAGCAATATTGCTTATTGGCGAACGTCCAGGTTTGACTACCGCGGAGAGTTTAAGCGCTTACTTGGAGTATGAACCAAGGCTTGGGAAGACTGATGCAGACCGTATCGTGATTTCAAACATTCATAAGAACGGATTGCCCCCGGCTGAAGCGGGCGCAGAGATTCTTGAGTTGATACAGAAAATTTTGGCGGAGAAGCGTAGCGGTGTTAGTGCGAAGTCATAAGCTTAGGAGGTTGAGGGGATGGAGTTACAACCCATTAAGCCTAAAGTGCTTAGTGTTAAAATTATTCCAAATGTACATCCTCACTTGAGCAAAAGTTTAGAATTAAAACCACATCATAGAAGTATCGGTATGCTTACATGCGATATTGATGATGCTGGGTATACAGCGATTGATGAGGCAACCAAAAAGGCTGACGTGGAGGTTGTATATGCGAAATCGTTTTACGCAGGAGCAGCTCATGCGTCAGGCCCTCTGTCGGGAGAGTTTATTGGAATACTAGCAGGCCCCAATCCTGCAGAAGTTCAGAGCGGCCTTAATGCAGCAATTCAGTGTCTTGAAGAAGATGCATGGTTCTATGCAGCAGATCCGGAGGGGAAAATAGCATTTTATCCTCATGTGATTTCTCGAACTGGAAGTTATCTTTCAAAGGTGTGTGGGATTCCAGAAGGCACACCAATAGCTTATTTGATTGCTCCTCCCATGGAGGCTATGTATGCCCTAGATCTTGCCTTAAAGGCTGCTGAGGTTGAACTCCGAGTGTTCTACGGCCCACCCACTGAAACTAACTTTGCAGGAGGATTGCTGTCGGGTACTCAAAGTGCTTGTCGCGCTGCGGCTCGTGCTTTCCAAGAAGGTGTTCTATATGTGGCTCAAAATCCGCTGAAATTTTAGGAGGTGAACCACAGTGGGTCTTGATAAAGATTTATATTCCAGACAACAGGCGCGAGACTTGGCAAAGAAGGCTCACGAAGCACAGAAGCGTTGGGCCGAAGCTACTCAAGAACAGGTAGATAGAGTTGTTGAAGAGGTTGTAATGGCTGGGGCCAAGGCCGCAAGACGGCTTGCAGAGATGGCTGTTGAAGAAACCCGTATGGGTGTTGTTGAAGATAAAGTTGTAAAGAATTTGCTAGCGACTAAGGTCCTAGGAGATTTTATAAGAGATATGAAAACAGTAGGAGTAATTAACGAAGACCCTGTTAAGAAAATATTGGAAATAGCTGAGCCGGTAGGAGTTATTGCAGGGATTACTCCAGTAACTAATCCTACTTCTACTGTGCTTTACAAGGCAATAATTGCCTTGAAAGCGCGCAATGCCATTGTCTTTTCCCCGCATCCCCGTGCAGCAAAATGTAGTTATGAAGCTGCTCAGATCGCACATGAAGCCGCAATAAAAGCAGGAGCTCCAGAAGGAATAATCGGCTGCATTGAGACTCCAACTTTAGAAGGCACTCAAGAATTGATGTCTCATCCTGACGTTAGCTTTGTCCTTGCTACTGGAGGAACTTCTCTTGTCCGTGCTGCTTACAGTTCTGGTAAGCCAGCAATTGGAGTAGGTCCAGGTAACGTCCCAGCTTACATTGAGAGGACTGCGGATGTTGAGCAAGCAGTTCGATACATTATTACCAGTAAAACATTTGACAACGGAATTGTCTGCGCTTCAGAACAACATGTTATTACAGAAAATGTAATTAAAGAAGAGGTTGTAAAGGCTTTGGTAAAATATGGTGCATTCTTTGTAGATGGGGAGCAGAAGAAGCGGCTGGAAAGTGTAGTTATACGCGGCGGCGGCATGAACCCCGAGGTCGTTGGTCAGCCTGCTACAAAGATTGCCAAGCTAGCAGGAATTGAAGTTCCTCCTGAAACGAAAGTCCTTGTTGTTCCTCTATCAGGGGTTGGACCAGAGGAACCCTTATCTGGAGAAAAGCTTTGTCCAGTCCTCGGGTTCTTTACGGTGGAAGACTGGGAAGAAGCATGCAAATTATGTATTTCATTGCTTCAATATATGGGGATGGGGCATACATTGGCAATACACTCACGAAATGAGGCAGTTATCATGGAATTTGCTCTAAGGAAACCGATCGCGAGAATTATCTGTAATTCTCCTTCGACTCACGGAGCAGTGGGTCTAACCACAGGTTTGGCGCCTGCCCTGACGCTGAGCTGCGGTGCGATGGGCGGTAGCAGTACAGCGGATAACGTAACACCCTACCATCTGATCAATATTAAGCGGCTCAGCTATGGGCTTAAGAAACCGGAGGAACTAGACCTAGGAACGGAAAAAGCGGAATTCAGGAAAGAAGATGTAGAAGTTATTGTGCAAGAGGTGCTACGTCGCACTTCGGGAAAATGCTCTAAAGAACTGGAGTCTATTGTAGTAGAAACATTAAAACGGCTAGCTTGTGCAAAGCAAAGCTAAAAAAAATTATAGAGTAAATCCAAGGAGGGAAGATAAATGAGTACTACTTCTAATATTGCCCTGGGGATGATCGAAACGAGAGGACTTGTTGCTGCTATTGAGGCTGCAGATCAGATGTGTAAAGCTGCAGATGTTCGTCTTATCGGCCGTGACCTTTCGAGTGGAGGCTTAGTAGCTGTTATGGTACGTGGCGATGTCGGTGCAGTCAAAGCAGCAGTGGATGCCGGGGCTGCTGCTGCTCAAAGAGTTGGGCAGTTAGTTGCTGTTCATGTAATTCCTCGTCCCCATTATGAAGTAGAATACATTCTTCCGCGTCCTGATTCTGGTGCTAAGAACAAGAAATAAATAAGGGGCGGAAAAATATTGGGTGTACTTACAGAGATTGAGCTTCGAGAACGAGTAAAGCGAGAAGGCCGGGTCGATACTATAAGTGTCGACCCGGGTACAATCATTACCCCGGCTGCTGCTCAGTATGCAAGGGAACAGGGCATAAAGATTGTCTTTGAAGGAAAAGATAAGAAGATTTCAAAAGGCGAATTAAAGGGACAAAAGAAGCCAGAGCATTATACTCATCTTGATAGAAGCAATCTTGTGCCCAAAAACCACCCTCGCATTAAGCTGAGGGGTATGCTCGATATGCTCCAAGCGTTGATTATTAAAGCACAAATTGTTGTTCAGCAAGAGGGGATTCCTAGACTCGTAGGCGATCTAGAACAAATGCTTGCATATACGCGCCAATTATTGCGTGCCGAAGTAACTGGAGATGATGCTCCAGAGTTAAAGCTCCTTAATCTCAACGAGGAGGAAATTCGTGAATATTCCCATCGTCCTTTCGAAAATATTGGTATAAATCATATAGTTCCTAGTTATTATATGGGACCCGTAATTGCTGAGCTTAATTATCTTCGCGCTTTTGTGCGTCAGGTAGAAATAGCTGCTTGCGAAGCATTTCTACGGGAAAATGGGGAACCTGAGAGATTAGATATAATTAAGGGCTTAAATAGACTAAGCAGTGCGGTCTATGTGATGGAATGCAAGTTATTAGCTGGGCAATATTATTCAGAAAATAAGGAATCTAAATTGGATAGTAAAGATTGAGTAATTGAATATATTTTATGTATGCCGTGTGTAGCTATAAAGGGAAAGTGGTGATTTTTGGTGATTGATATAGCAAAAGTTAACAAATATACTGAACAACTTGCAAAAGTGATTAATACTAAAAATACGTTGAAGGGATCGAAGCGCTATTTTGCAGGTGTTGATTTGGGTACAGCTTACATGGTTATTGCGGTTGTGGATGAAAATGGAAACCCTGCAGCTGGCGCTTTGCGGTATGCCGAAGTTGTGCGCGATGGCCTTGTGGTAGATTATGTCGGAGCTGTACGCATTGTAAAGGAACTTAAAGGTGAAATAGAAGAAAATTTGGATTGCGAGTTAGAGGTGGCTGCTGTTGCATACCCGCCAGGAACCGGTAGTAGAGATGCTTCTGCTTTTATGTACGTGACAGAAGGTGCTGGTTTTGAGTGTGTGCGGGTACTGGAAGAACCAGTTGCAGCGAACATGGTCCTCGGAGTAGAAAACGGCGCTATTGTTGATATTGGTGGAGGAACTACTGGAATTGCAATACTAAAAAATGGCAAAGTAGTTTATACTGCAGATGAACCAACGGGTGGAACGCACTTTTCCTTAGTAATTGCAGGTGCTTATAACATTCCATTTTTACAAGCTGAAGAACGAAAAAAAGATTTGTCTTTACAAAAAGAACTTTTTCCTATAGTTAAGCCTGTTATGGAAAAGGTGTCAATAATTATAGAAAGACACATTTCTGGTTATGAAATAGAAGAGATTTATCTATGTGGAGGAACAAGTGCTTTTGCTGGTATTGAAAGGGTCATTTCGGAACGTACAGGTCTGCGGGTGATAAAAACAACATATCCTTGGTTGGTTACTCCGCTTGGAATCGCGCTAGCGTGTCGGGAGGAAATTTTAAATGCTGACGAAAGAGATGATTAAGGCTATAGTTGATGAAGTCATTAAAAAGATTATGAGTCGTTCGCTTATACTTCTTGTTGTTGCTAGTGAAGAAGTAAAAAAAGTTAATATTACTATACTTGCGCAATTTTTGAAGACAATAGGTTCATATTACCGTTTAAATGCATTAGTGTTTGGTTCACCACTTGATAAGAAAGTAGAAACTATTCTGACAGATTTTGGAGTAGAGTTCATTATGGAAAACGCGATTGAATCAGTTCTTTGTAAAGCAGAAGCGCTGATTGTACTCACCTTAGATCAAGACAGCTTAGCGCGCATTGCCTTAGGGCTATTGGATAAACCTATTCCAAAGGTAGTGTTTGAAGCTCTTTGTGAAGGGAAAAAAGTGGTGCTTTGTCCAGATACTATGCCTTCCTTTTCTGGGAAGAATCTGCCTGTTGGGGTACAGCGGCTTTTGAACGAATATCTTGAGAAGGCACATGAGTTAGGGTGCATAATATCACCGCTGGCACAGGTAGATCAAATTATGATAAGTGGCAAGTGCCTTGGACTATCTGAACACCAAGATGATAATAATAAGCAAACTGATGTGTCAATGGAAAGTGAGCCAATGGAAAGGCTAGGAGAAGTTGTATTTAAAGATAAGTTGATGACTGCAGAAGCTGTTATGCGCCTGCCAAAAGACACCAAACAGGTAGTAATAGGCAACGATGTTTTAGTAACTCCACTAGCACGTGACCAAATTAAAGCCCGTGGAATAGATCTTGTTTTCAGGAAAGAGAGGTGAGCAAAATTGTTCTTGGCAAAGGTTGTTGGTAATGTCTGGTCAACAAAGAAAAACGAAGATTTGGTAGGTTTGAAGCTTTTGTTAGTGCAACCCATTGATAAAGAAGGGCAACCGTTTGGAAATATAGTGGTTACGGTTGATCAAGTTGGGGCAGGGATTGGAGAAATTGTAATTGTGGCTCAGGGGAGTTCGGCTCGAAAGACCATTCCGGGCAAAGAGATTCCTATAGATGCTTCGGTTGTTGGAATAGTAGATACCATTGAAGTTGAACGTTCTGGAATGCTTCGGGGGGGTAACGAAGAATGTCTGCTGTAGAAGCTCCACTGGTAGAAAAAGTCCGACTTGCTGGCGTTGTGGGTGCTGGAGGAGCTGGTTTCCCTACACACATTAAGTATTTGAGTAAGGCAGAACTTCTGATAGTGAATGGTGCAGAATGTGAGCCATTGCTGTGGGTTGATAAGGAGATTTTGCGCTTGCGGGCTACTCAAGTAGTTAATGCTGTACGTTCGGTGATTGAGGCAATTGGTGCTAAACGAGGGATCATAACGTTGAAGAAAAAATATGAGAATATAGCCGATAATTTAAGAAAAGCGATTTCTAAGTCCCAAGCGCCTATAGAAATTATACTTCTGGATGATTTTTACCCTGCAGGGGATGAACATGTTCTTGTATATGAAGTTACAGGAGAACCCTTACCTCCTGGGGCAATACCCACAAAGCGCGGAATTATTGTTAACAATGTTGAGACTGTTCTCAATATAGGGAAAGCACTAGACGGCAAACCAGTAACTGAAAAATGGGTTACAGTAACAGGAGCTGTTGGAAATCCATCAACCTTTGTAGTTCCATTAGGTACCCCTATAAGGACACTCATTGAGGCAGCAGGTGGACCTACAGTAAGCGATTA
>JBNATO010000061.1:0-10454 GCA_049701555.1 Thermacetogeniaceae bacterium
AAACTTTTTGGAGGGGCTTCGGGATGAATGTTATTGACGTTAGTCAAGCCAGATTGTCCAAAGTTTCCGTAGAGATACAGGTTGTTCGCGTAGGCGACAAACAGATGACGCTTGCCGTATTCAGGCAGCTCGAGAAGGAGCCGTTGATTAACTGGAGGACACTCCGGTTTCGTGGTATCCCTTGGGGGTGGGTTAACTACCACAAGGGTTGTCTGAAACGCTTCGAACATCTCCACATAATCTGGCAGGATGGTGAGCGTCTCCTGAGGGACGACGTCTACTGGAGGCATCCCTATGAAACCCGATATCACCAGGCAAATGAAGCTAGAGCTAGGGGTTTTCTTGCAGATGCTCTAGCGGTCGGAATTCTGCGTTCTGAATTGGAGGGCGCTTCTTGGGAGAGCACTGTCGCGGAGCTGAAGGAGCGGGGGACTGCCGTGTGTGTCCTGGACGGGGAGGATTTAGATGTCTCTGTAGGGGATTCAGATGCTCTCCTAAAGGCCGTGCGCTGCCTGAGCGGGGAAAGCGAGGGGAGCCGCGTGGAAGCCGAATCCCTGCTGAAAGAGAGATACGGCTGCGTTCCCGAGTTTCAGGACCTGCTGGAGAAGGCTAGAGCCGCATTGAAGGCTGACGCTCTGGATGAGTGGGATAAGTTGTACGATTCTCTCAGGAAACTACCCCAACTGTTCATAGCCGTTTAAGCGAATCGTACGGGCCGGGTATAGAACCCGGCTTTTTTGTTTTTTTTGGGGTGGTTTTTGTGGAGAAAAGACAAGAGCTGCGCGAAGTGCAAGTTGCCCTGCTCTCTCACAGCCGGTTCAACACCAGGAAAACCAGGAGCCAGGAGGATATCAGTACGCTTGCAGAAAGGATTAAGCGAATCGGCTTTGAGCGCACGCGGGCTCCCTGGGTCGTACCTACAGACAGCGGCTTTGAGGTCTTCGCTGGAGGGACGCGGCTGGAGGCCGCGAAGCTGGCTGGGCTGGAGACGATACCGGTATTGGTTCACTACGGGTATACCCCGGAAGAAATCTCACGTTTGTCTGACTACGATAATGAATGCGACGAATATCACCGACCTGTACCCATCACCGATGTGTGGACTGAGTACGCCAGGCTCTATGAAGAGGAGGGGTGGACGCAGGAGAAGATAGCGGAGGTCAAGGGCGTGAGCCAACAAATGGTTAGCTATAGGCTTAAACTGCACAAGTTGCCAGAAAAGATTAAGGGTTTTACAAATCAAGGACTGCTTTCAGAAACCCATTTACTCAAAATTGCCGCTTTACGAATCGATTCGTATTTTGCTCCCTGGCTCACCCAGGAACAAGCCATGCTCGAACTGGCAGAGAAGGCCGTGCGCGATAAAAAGAAGAACGGCGAAAAGTCCGTCCGGGCGCTGGAGGCAGATGTTTTATCGTGGAAGGAATGGATTGCCTACGCCGAAAAAGTCTACAACTCTCTTGAAGAGACGGTAACGCTGTACGATTTCACGAAAGAGCCTCCCGTTCCGTTTGAGTACCGCCCCAGGGAGGAGTTCGTGCGGGAACTCGCCAGGAGAAAGGCCCGCTCGCTCTCGGCGGTCAAAGAAGCCGAACTCGCTGTCAGGCGCAGGCTGTCGGACTCCCTGGAGCGGTACAAAAGGTACATAGAAGAAAAGTCTGCGAAGGCAGCGCTCGAAAGGGCAAAAGCGGAAAAAGTGCAGCTCATAGTCTTCGGCTTCAGGCACGGGGACGCCCGTGCTCTGATAGACGAAGTCCCCGACGGTTCGGTCCGGCTCCTCTTGACCGACCCTCCTTACGGGATGGAGTACAGGTCCAACCGCCGGTGGGCTTCCGAGGCGCCCAACCAGATTCCGGGCGATAAAGAAAGGGAAGCGCTATCCCTCCTGCGCGAGGTCGTACAGAAGTCCATAGCCAAACTCAAGGAAGACGCCCACGTTTTAGTTTTCTGCTCATGGAAGGGAGAACCTGAAGTCCGGAAGATACTTGAGGAAGCTGGCCTCACGATAAAGGGGTCACTTATCTGGGTCAAAGAGGAGCACTCTGCAGGCGACGTGAAAGGCAGTTTTGCCCCACGGCACGAAAGGATAATTCATGCCGTCAAGGGGAGCCCGGAGGTTTCGCCGAGGAAGCCCGACGTGTTCCACGTCCCCAGAGCGAAGAGGGAGATGCACCCGACAGAAAAGCCCGTTGAGCTGCTCAAGCAGCTCATCGAATGCACGACGGCTGAGGGCGACGTTGTGTTGGACCCGTTTGCAGGGGTTGCGTCTACCTGCGTTGCGGCCCTGGAGCTCAATCGGGCGTTTGTCGCGTTTGAGATAGACCAAGACTTCTACGAAGCCGGTCGGGAGAGGCTGGTCCGCTCCGCTGAGGAGAAGGTCGAAGAAGATGCGTCCCTACAGCCCGGAGCGGCATGAGTTTTCCAGGAAGATGTCGGCGATCGCCTTCAGGCAGATATATGTGCCTGTCTTCGGCGCTGTCGGGATGAAGAGGACAGATAACTGTCCCGACGGCCCGACCGACCCGGACCTGCGGGGGACGGATGTAGTTCTGATACTCAGGAGCGGGCGCAGGATAACGGTCGCGGAGCGGTTCAGGAGGGCCCCGTATGTCGCGTACGACGACATCACTATCCGGTGTTCTTCGCTTTTGACAGGGAGAAAGCTGGAGATAGTCGGCTTGAATGCTCAATATATGTTATATGCCGTGGCGAACGAAGATGAAACGGGATTCTTAAGGTGGGACATTCTGTATGCGCCGAAGTTAATGGAGATAGTCGATTCGGGAAGCTTCGAAAAGCGCCACAACGCAGACGGCTCCAGCGTATTCCTGGCAGTGCCGAGAAAACTCCTGCTGAACTCAGGGGCGATAATGGCCTCCTCGGAAGCAGAGCGCAGGGCATCCTGAATATCGGCCTGGGTTCAACCCGGGCTTTATTTTTTTTGGGAGGTGGTTTCTCTTGATTATCGAAAAGTGCAAATCCTGCGATTCCTGCGAAAAGCAGCTCCGTCTCCTCCGGGAGAGGTGTAAGTCGGTGGGGGTCGAGATCAGCTACGACGAGCCGACATTCTGGTGGTACTGCTTCGCTGTGAAAGCGGTGTACGGCATAGCAAGGGCGGGCGACGAGGAATCGCTGGCCTGGCTTGCGGCCAGACCGGTCCCCCCGAAGAAGAAAAAACTCGACAAGTTGCCCGGGTACGTCCTTTCGAGGTTCCCCTCGATAGAGGTCAGGAAGCGCTTCAAGGAACTCGCCATGGGGGTTTTCCCGGAAGCGTTCTCCGACGGGGACCCGGAGGAAATCGTAAAGACCATAGGGGAGACGAGGCGCGACCCCGACGCCGCCAGGTTCGTACTGAAGGCCCTTGGAAGAGAAGTCGCCCTGCCGGATTGGTTCTACGAAAAGTGCTTCCGGACGCGGTTCGAAATTATACTCAGGGAGTACTCCATCAACAGAGCCTTGAGCGACCCCAACAGCGCTTACGTGAAGGAAGTTGTCGAGAAGGCGTGCGCTTCGAGGGACGAGACGATAGCGCGCTACCGTGAGAAGCTGGAGCGCGGCTCACAGATGATAGCCGAGAAGACAGCCGAAGCTGAGTACTACCGGAACCTGGCGGAGGAGTTGCTCTCGAAGATGCAGGAGATGGAGTCCTTCTACCGGGCGGAGATAGAAAAGTTGCACGCCAGAATTAAGGAGCTCGAGCGCTCGGCTGGGCGCGTCGAAGACAACAAAGATAGCTCCCCTTCGCCCGCGAAGTTCCCCGTGGCGAAGGTCCTCATCATCGGGGACCCCTCGAGGGAGGGGGCGTACAGGGAGGCCCTGTCGTTCCTGGGAGTGGAGATAAAGTTCATCGACGGCATCGACAGGTCCTGCGACCCTTCGGTCGCGAGGCATGTTGATTTAGTCATAATCGTCGGCGACTACGGCAAGCACTCCGTCTTTGAGAAAGTCAAGCCCGAAGCGAAGAAGTATGGCGTTCCCGTCGTTACGGTCCCATCCGGTGGGGTTTCGACGGTGGTCAACGCGGTTAGGACTAGACTGCTTGAGAGGGAAGGTGTCGCCTGTGGTTAAACCCATCACCGTCTACTGCGACGGCCTGTGCGAGCCCGTGAACCCCGGAGGAACAGCCTGCTTCGGCTGGGTCATCTACGAAGGCAAAAAGAAGATAGCTAAAGACTTCGGAGTAGTCTGCTCAGGGCCGGGGGCGACGAACAACATCGCCGAATACACGGCGCTCATAAAAGCGCTGGAGTGGCTCCTGGAGAACGGCTGCACAGATAAAGAAATCACCGTCTGCTCCGACAGCCAGCTCTGCATCTATCAGCTGCAGGGGATATATGCTGTTAGGTCCCCTAAAATAATCCCTTTGTATAATAGGGCCGTTGAGCTGGCGGAAAAGTTTTCTAGTTTGTCGTTCAAGTGGGTCCCCAGAGAGCAGAACGAAGAAGCGGATAAACTTTCGAGAAAGGCTTACAAAAAGCATATGTCTACCCTGGAGAACACCAGGGAGTACAAGGCGAAGCAGATTGCCCCGAACGTCGTGCCTCTTTCCGGCAAAAAGTTCAGGGTTCCGTCGCAGACCAGGCCGGGGATATTCTACCTGGTCGACCTGGACCGGTACACGTGCACGTGCCCGGACTTCCAGGTGCGCGGGAGGAAGGTAGGGTACTGCAAACACTTGCTCGCCGTCGAGATGTATCTCTCCGGGGGAAGGGGGCGTGGTTCGGTTGCTCTATAGGACCCACGCCGCCGGAGGGTTCGTCGCGGGATATCTTGCAACTGGGAGCATTGCGTGCGGTGCGGTCGCGGCGGTAGCGGCGCTGATTCCCGATGTAGAGTCCCCGAAATCGTTCTTAGGGAGGAAGCTCCCGGGGGTGTCTCACGCCGGAAGTCTGGCATTTGGACACCGGCAGGCGCTCCACTCGCTGTTAGCGGCATTAGGGATGCTTGCCGTGTGTTTTTTGTTTTCTAAGTACACTAATTTTCCGGTTGCTTTTGTCCGGGCCGCATTTGTCGGTTATCTGTCGCACCTTGTCCTGGACACATTCAATCCGGCGGGCGTCCCATGGCTGTGGCCCTTGAGAATCCGTTTCAGAATCCCAATCACGCAGACCGGGGGTGTGCTGGAGAGACTAATCGTTTTCCCCGTGCTGGCGCTGCTGTGTGTATTCTTCATCGGGAAAACTTTGATTCCGTCGGTGCTTCATGTTGTCGTTTGGCCGGTTAATCTCTGAACCGGCTTTTTCTTTTTTTGGGGGTGTTTTGTTTGATTAAAGACAATCTGAAAGAGGACGTCTGTGTCCTTTGCGGCAGGAGGCTCCATGATTTGCTTTTTGTTCACGGAAAAGGGGTGTGTGAGTATTGCTTCACGGAGCTGTATGTCCAGAGCATTACCAGAATCGCATCGATTAGCGAAAGCCGATACATCATGGCGAAGGGGGTAATAAAATGAGCGAACTCCCGATTACCCTTCTTAAGCCGCATCCAAAAAATTCAGAACTTTTCCCCGACAGGCTCCCCGAGAATCTCTGGCGGGAGCTCGTCGAGGACATCAGACAGAACGGGATTATCAACCCGTTGGTGGTGGCCCCGGATTACACGGTCCTTGCGGGTCACTTGAGGCTTGAAGCAGCGAAGGAAGCCGGGCTCACCCACATCCCGGTCGTAATCAGAGACGTTGACCCCGAAAGCGACGAAGCCGTTTCGATGCTGATAAGGGACAACCTGCTCCGCAGGCACTTAAATGATGTGCAGATAGCGCGGCTGATAAGGAAATTGAAAGAGGAGTACGGCATAAGGCACGGCGGCGACAGGCGTTCTCAGGAGGCGCGCGAATCAAGAGGACAAAATGTCCTTTTGAAAATTGCCGACATGATGGGGCTGAACGAGAGGCATATTAAGAGACTTGACAAGATAAACGACTTAATACCCGATTTTAAGTCTCTTCTCGAATCAGGCAAGTGGAGCGCCACGACGGTGGCGTCGATAATCGGCTCTCTCCCTCCTGAGGAGCAGCAGCAGCTACTGGAGATGTTGGGCGAATCCGGGGTCTGCGCCCTCTCGGTCAAGGAGGCCCAGGAGCTCAAAAGAGAGCTGGACTCAATCAGGAAGGAAAAAGAATCCCTGTTGGAGCAGTTGGCGGAACTCGAAGAAGAGAGGAACGCTCTTTCGAGGCAGCTGGCCGACCTGCAGGACTCCTTGGTGACAAAAGAAGAAGAGATAGCCGAGAGGTTGAGTTACCAGTACGAAGAAAAGCTTCGGGCCGCCGTTATCGACCTCCAGAGGAAGCTGGAGAGGGCCCAGGAGGAAACTGAGGAGCTGAGGACCAGGCTGAGGGAGCTCAAATCCAAGCCCGAAAAGGTAATCGAAAAGATAGTTTACAGGACCGACCCCGCGTTGGAAGCCGAACTGGAGGCGGCCAGGAAGCAGTCCGCTGAGCTCATCAGAGAGAACGAGCACCTGAGGGTGCGCTTCGAGGAAATAGCGAAGGAAAAAGAAAAGAAAGAGGCCAAGCTTCGCGAGGTCGAAGCGAAGTATGCCGAACTGGAGCGGAGGCAGGAGAACCTCAAGAAAGAGCTCAGCAGGGAGAAGCAGCGCCCGAAGCCCGACGTCCGCAGGATTGAGGCCCTGGAATTGATGGGGCGGGCGAACAAGTCCGCTGTTGAGCTTTCCGAAGCCCTCAAGGCTTTGATGGACAGGTACTTCGATTATGTGCTCGCGTTCGTGTACGAGAGGGACGCCCAGGAGCTGGAGGGCGCCGTCCAGATATTAGAAGGTGCGTTCTCCGTCAAGATGCTGGACATCTCCCTGCACGCGGTCGCGGATCGTTTGACAAAGTTCTTCTCCCGGCTGGAGAAGGAGAGGCCGCATCTCAAACTCATCAAGGGAGGTGTTAAAGATGACAAGACCGAGGCGCCGGTCGCAGGCAGAGACTCTTCTGGAACTCCTTGAGCGAAGGTTCCCCGAGGGTGTTTCTGTTGGGGAGGCGGCGATAAAGCTCTTCGGAGCCGACACACTCCAGAACCGGTTCAGGGTGTACGGATACGCGCGTGCCCTCAGGGAGCAGGGCCACGCTGTGTACGCTCTGGGCGGAATCTATTATCTCTGTTCGGGGGACGCCGAGAAGCTCATTCTAGTGGGGGAGCGCAAGGAGAGCCAGGTCATCGGGAGCGTCGAGAGCCTGCTCCGCGTCGTCGAAGAAGCCGTCGACGCGCTGGAGGCTGACCCCGACCCGGCGAAGCAGATGCTCCTCGAAGAACTGAGAAGGCGCGTCAAGAAGAGGATAATCTCCCTTGCGCGGAAGCTGGCGTAGCCCGGGCACAGGCCCGGATTTTTTTATTTTTGAGGGGTTGCCCGGGCCCCTCGGTCCTCCTCCTGGAGCCCCGGATTATCCGGGGCTTTTTTTGTGGAGGTGGTTGTTTTGCCTTTCGACATCATCGATAAGTGTCCCTCGTCGTGCGAACTCATCAGGGCGATTTTTACAGAAGTTGACTGAAAGGAGTGTGTTTTGTTTACTATACGTTACCCACGCTGCCGGGGGCTTAATCGCGGGTTACCTGGCGACCGGGAGCCTATCTTGCGGGGCGGTCGCCGCTGCGGCGGCACTGCTACCCGACGTTGAGTCCTCGAAATCGTTCGTAGGGAGAAAACTTCCCGGGGTATCTCACGCCGGGAGTTTAGTTGTGGGCCACAGGAACGCGACGCACTCCCTGCTGGCGGCGCTCGGCGTCTTTTTAGTTGGTCTTTTGTTTTCTAAGACAGCAAACTTTCCGGTTCCCTTTGTCTGGGCGGCATTTATCGGGTATTTGTCGCACCTAATCTTGGACACGTTCAACCCGGCAGGCGTTCCCTGGTTCTGGCCCTTGAAGATACGCTTAAGAATCCCAATCGTGCAGACCGGAGGCGCGCTGGAGAGGTTGATCGTTTTCCCTGCGCTGGCGCTGCTTTGTGTATCCTTCATTGTTAGGGCGCTTGTGCCCGCAATTTTGCGCGCCGTAAGTTTTGCGGCAGGCATTTAATTGACTTCCTCCCCACAGCTGAAGCCGGGGGATTCCCTAGAGCAGCTCACGCTGCTTTCGGGCCGCTGCTCGCCGCTTTGAGCGTATCGGCAGCGGATTCGGAGCGGCCCACCCACCGGTGGTAGTTCCACCGGTAGGAGAGCGGCTTCCGGGGTGCAGCCTCCACCCCGCGCCCCTTCGAGGGACCCAAAACTTTTAGCATGTATGCGGCAGCGTTGGCATCGGCGTGCCAGACTCGCCCGCAGTGCTTACAGAAAACCTTGTGCCTGACCGGGCGCCTGAGAGACGACCCGCAGACGGCGCAGGTCAGGGAGTCCCTGGTCGCGTCAGCAACAACCCTGATCCCGGCCCGGTCGCACGCCTGCTTGATCAGGTTCAAAAGCATCCTGAAGGCCCAGAAGTTGTGCACCAGAAGATTCTTTGGCCCGAAATCCATGTCGTTCCGTATCCCGGTCAGGTCCTCGACATGCAGGACGGTCACCCGGTGCCGCTTCAGGATGCGCACCAACTCCGCGGCTAAAGCAACGAGAGCGTGCTTCAGCCGAAGTGTCCTCATCCGGTACAGCTCCCTCAGCCTGCGGGAGGTCCTGCGGCCCGACCTGTTGAGCCTTGACTGTTCTTCGGCGATCTTCTTCGTCCAGTACAGGAAGTCTTTCCACACCTCGCGGCCGGAGAAGAGCAATTGACAATCCAAAGCTTCAATAGCCAGGGCAGTCAGGATTCTGGCCCCCAGGTCCAGAGCGGCATGCTTCTCCGGTTTTAGAGACCTGGTCGGCTCTGGCGTTTCCACCGCCTGGCGGGCGTACCAGCGCTTCTTAACGCGGTCGAACTTGAGCTCAAGGGTCTTTGGTTTCCCGACAAACCGCAGGACACCCTTAGTCCGCAGGATCAGGCGGTCGCCGTTACCGTTACGGAGATCCGCGGGCAGGGTCAGGGAAAGAGCTTTTGTATCCAGACTGTATGACCTTGGCGACTTGACCGGGATGACTTTGGCGACGCGCTTCCCCGTCCGGCGGTCTTTCCAGTACCCGGGCAGGCGCGGCGGCTTTTCCAGCTCTTCCTTCCGGTACAGGCGCAGGAGTGCGAAAAAGGAGTTCCAGGCCTTCCTTGCTTTTTTGATAATCTCCTGCCCGATGTCGGACGGCAGGGCCCTATAGGCTTCGTGCTCCTTGAACTCGGAGCACAGGGTTTCGTAGGAAGGCACGGGCTCTCCCTTCAAGAAAGCCTGCCTGCACCTGTACTGCACGGCGTTCCAGAGAGCCGCGCAGCGGTCGGCTACCAGGTCCAGGATTTTGCTTTGTTCCTTTGTGGGAATCAACCGGACGGTGTTTGTGCGCTTCATGCTTTCATTGTATCAAATTTTGGGTTAGAGTACAAAAATTTCCGCGCCTTCCTCCCCAGGCTTGAAAGCCGGGGCCTCCGGCGCGGAAAGGCACGGTGAGGGCGGCAGGGATGCGCAAAATCAAGGTTCTTGTAGTCGACGACTCAGCCCTGATGAGAAAGTACCTGAAGCAAATCCTTGAAGAGAGTCCTGAGATAGAAGTGATCGACACCGCCCGCGACGGCGAGGAGGCTGTGGAGAAGAACCTGAGCTTAAAACCCGACGTCATCACGCTCGACCTGAACATGCCGAAGATGGACGGGCTCACAGCCCTGCAGTATATCATGCACACGTCGCCGTGCCCTGTGGTCGTCGTCTCCTCGCTCACGCAGAGAGGGGCGCTGACTACGTTTGAGGCTCTGGAGCTCGGGGCGGTCGACTACGTGCCTAAGCCCGGCGGGACGGTCTCCCTGGACATCAAGCGGGCGGCAGAAGAGATAAGGATGAAGGTAAAGGCAGCGGCTAGTGCAAAATTGACAAAGCGGAACCGGAACTCGAACGCGACATCCATTTCCGCTAAAAGACCGAGGGCTGAACCGAAGCGCAAAATCTTATCGTGCGATAAGGTCGTTTTCATAGGGGCCTCAACCGGAGGTCCGAAAGCGGTCGAGACCGTGCTTTCGGCGCTCCCGGCGGACTTCCCAGCCCCCGTGGTCATCGTTATCCACATGCCCGAAGGTTTCACGGGTTGCTTCGCGGAGCGCCTCGACAGGGTTTGCGCCGTTAAAGTTGTCGAAGCGTCCGACGGGGTTTTCCTCGAAAGCGGCCTCGCCGTCATAGCCAGGGGCAGGCGGCATTTGGACTTCGAGCGCAGAAGCGGTGGTTTAGCCGTGAAGCTCTCGGACGTGCCTTCGGGAGTTCTCTACGTGCCTTCTGTATCAGTTGCCTTGAAAAACCTGCGCCGCCACGTCAAGGATGACCGGATAATCGCGGTCATGCTCACGGGGATGGGAGACGACGGCGTTGACGAAATGGTTGAAGTCAAGAAAGGCGGCGGGTACACTATAGCCGAAAGCGAGGAGACCGCGGTCGTCTGGGGGATGCCGGGCGAACTCTTC
>JBNATO010000062.1:0-10320 GCA_049701555.1 Thermacetogeniaceae bacterium
GACCAACCTCCCCAAGGCATCTCTGATCTCTCCCTCTGTCTCCACCAAGCGCCCCCTTCTCCTAATGACTCTCCCCTTTGGGTAGAGCGTGATTCCTACCCTTGCAGGGCTGCGGAAACGCACCGTGAGTTCAGCGGTCACCGCTACCTCCCCTGATGGACTGATCGCCTTATACATCACTTCATCGAGGAGAGCCGTCAGAACACCACCATGTACAATCCCTGGGTATCCCTCCCACCGAGAGTCAGGGGTAAATTCCCCTTTTGCCTCTCCCTCATCCAACCAAAAGACCGCTTGAAGGCCAGAGGTATTCTTGTCACCACAAACAAAGCACCCCTCGTATAGCGGCAGCCTCTGCAAAGCCATTATCCCCTTTCTCTTTATTCAGTTACCTTCTCTCCAACAAGCTCGAAGTCGATCTGTCGCTCTGCTACGTTTGCCCTCACGAGCACTACCCTAACCTTGTCACCAATCTTGTAGGTCTTTTTGGTATTTTCTCCAACCAGCGTATAGTTGCGATCATTGAAGATATAATAATCATCGGTCATTGTGGAGACATGCACAAGCCCTTCAACGCCATTGGGAAGCCCAACAAACATTCCAAAGTTCGTGATGCTGACAATAACCCCTTCAAACACTTCACCGATAAACTGCTGCATATACTCGACTTTCTTCAAATCAACCGTTTCCCTCTCCGCTTCCTCAGCGACAAGCTCCCTGGCAGAACTCTGCTCTGCATATATGGGCATCATGCTCTCAAGCTTTGCCCTGCGCTTGGGGCTGATGGTCCGGTTCGCCAGCACCTCCCTGAGCACCCTGTGAACGATCAGGTCGGGGTAGCGGCGAATCGGCGAAGTGAAATGAGTATACAGCTGTACCGCAAGGCCGAAGTGTCCCAAGGGCTTAGGGTCATAGCGGGCGTGCTGCATCGAACGCAGCATCACCGTGTACACCACCAGGCGTTCAGGCCTATCAGCAACCTGGTCGAGCACTTCTTGGAAGAAACGCGGATGAACCCCATCTGCACACGGAATATGGAAACCAAACCCATGCAAGAATTCGTTGAGCTGAGCAAGCTTATCCTCCCTGGGTTCCTCGTGAACACGGTAAAGAGCTGGAACCCCCAGGCGATACAGATGGCTCGCAACAGTCTCATTGGCAAGCAGCATGAATTCCTCTATTATCTGGTTGGCAATAGACTGTTCCAAAAGCCAAACGTCAACAGGCCTGCCTTGTTCATCTAGAGTCACTTTGCTCTCCGGGAAGTCAAAATCGAGAGCGCCGCGCCGCTTACGCCGCTGGCGCAAGATCAGGCAAAGATCTCGCATCTTCTTGAAGGTATCCACAAACGGCGCATAGCGTCGGCACAGCTCAGGGTCATCATCTTCCAAAATCCGCCGCACATTGTTGTAGGTCATGTGCTCATCGACGCGGATCACAGAAGGGCCGATCTCGTAGTGAAGAACATTCCCCTCTGTGTCGACTTCCATGAACACAGAGATGGCCAATCGGTCCTCCCCGGCGTTGAGGCTGCAGATCCCATTGGAAAGAGCCGGAGGCAGCATCGGGATCACCCTGTCAACAAGATAAACGCTTGTTCCCCTGCGAAAGGCCTCTTTGTCCAGCTCGCTGTTTTCTTTGACGTAGTAAGAGACATCCGCAATGTGTACCCCTAGCTTGTAGTTGCCATTAGGGAGGATTGTCAGCGAGACAGCGTCATCAAGGTCTTTGGCATCCTCCCCGTCGATGGTTACCATCGGGAGATCCCTTAGATCCCAGCGCCCCTCGAAATCCTCCGGCCTCACCTCCTGAGGGATCGCCTCTGCCTCCTTCAGAACCCGCTTGGGAAACTCTTCAGGAAGATCGTGCTTTTTGATAATCGACAGGATATCGACCCCAGGCTCCCCTGAAGCTCCGAAGCGCTCCACGATCCTCCCTTCAGGATTTCTCCTTCCCTCTGGCCAAGAGGTGATCTCCACTACAACCTTGTCGCCTGTGCGAGCGCCCTTCGTATTTGTGCGGGGGATGAAAATATCCCACCCGATCCTCTTTTCGTCAGGGACAACAAAGCCGAATTGCCGTCCTGCCTCTTCAAAGGTTCCCACAACTCTCCTATTGGCGCGCTTCAGGATACGAATAACCTCTCCCTCTGCCCTTTTACCCCTTAGGCTAAAACCTAAAGGCCTGACAATGACCCTATCGTTGTGCATAGCGCCGTTTAAATTTTCCTTTGATATAAAAATATCCCCAATTTTGACATTATCTGGTATCATAAAGGCATAGCCCTTGGGATGCCCCTGAATCGTCCCTACAAACAGATTCATCTTTTCAGGAAGGCCATACCTCTTTTTACGAGTGCAAACAACATTTCCATTCTCCTCCAGCTCATTCAGCACTGCCATCAACTCAGCGATTTCCGTATCTTCTAGCCTTTCAGCTATTTCAAGTATAGTAAGGGGACGGTGTGCTCTCTCCAGAACTTCCAGCAAACGCTCCCTAAGCGCAGTTAACTGTTTTTTCTTCCTCTTTGACCGTTTTCTGCCCATTTTCTAACTGCCACCACTTCCTCCGTTTCGTTTTTTATTTATAGTCAATAATTTTATCACTACTCGCTTCCAATAACAACCATGATGTTGCCCAATCATAAGCAAACGCCAAATGTTGTGTTATAACCAGCAATAATGTTATCAATTTCCTGGCCTGTCCGCCGGCTAAGTTGACAAGACTTCAATTATTTGTTATTCTTTTTTGAGCGGAAATTCAAGGATCAGCTTCGCCGAGTCCAATAGAAACCCCAAGCGAAAGGGGGAGATGCCTCCGGAAGAAACTAAACTACCAAAGAAAAGAAATAGGTCTTCGAGCTTTTTTATTTTGCAGAATAATCTGAGACAGTGAGGTGATAGGAGTCGTGAACTTAACCTTTCTGATCCCTCTCGCCGGAATCCTCGGGATCGCCATGATCATCTACATGTCATACACGATCTTTCGTGAGGATACTGGAAACGCCCGCATGCAAGAGGTAGCTGGCGCCATCAGAGAGGGAGCAAACGCCTTCCTCGCCCGGCAGTACACCACTATCGGCATGCTCGCTATAGTCGTGGCAATAATCCTCTTCATCGTCACAAGAGAGTACCACACAGCGGTCGCTTTTATCTTGGGATCGCTCTGTTCCGCTCTCTCCGGGTTTATCGGCATGTATGTTGCAGTGCGGTCAAACCTGCGCACAGCTGCAGCAGCAACTAAAAGCCTCGACAGGGCTCTGCGCGTTTCCTTTAGAGGAGGCGCCGTTACTGGGCTGGCTGTCACCTGCCTGAGCCTCCTGGGAGTAGCGGGCCTGTTTTATGCTTATGGCGGCGCCACACGCCCTGAATATGCTGCTCTCAACATCGTCGGTTTCGGCTTCGGAGCAAGCTTCGTAGCCCTCTTCGCCCAGCTCGGAGGCGGAATCTACACCAAGGCAGCAGACGTGGGAGCCGACCTTGTCGGAAAGGTAGAAGCTGGTATCCCTGAGGATGACCCCAGAAACCCTGCCGTCGTCGCTGACCTCGTCGGAGACAACGTCGGTGACTGCGCTGGGCGTGGTGCCGACCTGTTCGAGTCCACAGCTGCGGAAAACATCGGAGCAATGATATTGGGCATCGCCCTCATCCCCTACTTCGGCGTAAAGGGAATTCTCTTCCCGCTCGTGGCCCGCGCAGCCGGAATCATAGCCTCGATCATCGGGATCTTCTTCGTGCGCGGCGATGAAAACGAAGACCCGATGAAGGGATTAAACCGCGGCTATTTCGTCACGATGATCCTTATCGTGATCGCCCTCTACTTCATCACCAAGATCATGCTCAGCGGCAAAGGCGTCAACTTCCTCAACTTCTACGGATGCGCCCTGATCGGCGTAGCGATGAGCTATGTATTCGTGCTCTTGACACAGTATTACACCTCGATCAACTACCGCCCTGTAAAGGAGATCTCTAAGGCGTGCCAGACTGGACCTGCAACAACGATCATTCAGGGAACAGCTGTGGGCATGGAGAGCACAGCCCTCCCAGTGATCGCCATCGCCATCGCCATCATCGCCTCCTACTACCTCGGCAGCAGGTCCGGCCTTCCTGCGCTCGAAGGCGGGCTCTACGGAACAGCCGTCGCAACAATGGGAATGCTCGCAACATGTGCTTACATCCTGGCGATGGATACCTTCGGGCCGATAACCGACAACGCTGGCGGCATAGTGGAGATGTCCAATCTCCCCGAAGAAGTCCGCAATCGCACCGACCGGCTGGATGCCTGCGGCAACACCACAAAAGCGCTGACGAAGGGGTATGCAGTCGGAAGCGCCGCCTTAGCGACATTCCTGCTCTTCTCGGCGTACATCGATAAGGTTAAGATCCTGGCTCACGTCAAGGAATTCCCAGTCGATATAGGAAAACCCGAGGTATTCGTCGGCGCGATGATCGCAGTGATGGTTGTCTTTCTGTTCACTTCCGTTTCGATCAGAGCTGTCGGAAATGCAGCTCAGGTCGTCATCCTGGAAGTGAGAAGGCAGTTCAAAGAGATACCTGGCCTCATGGAAGGAAAGGCAAAACCGCAGTACGGCAGATGCGTCGACATCGTCACCAAAGGTGCTCTGAAAGAGATGATCCTGCCGGGGCTGTTGGTGGTAGCTGCTCCTGTAGCTGTCGGCGTGCTGCTTAAGGCAGAAGCAGCGGCGGCCTTCCTGATGGTTGGTACCATTGCCGGCGTGATCATGGCGCTCTATCTGAACAACGCTGGCGGCGCATGGGATAACGCCAAGAAGCGGATCGAGCTCGGAGACTTCGGCGGCAAGGGCACCGAGGCCTTCAAGGCTGGAGTGGTAGGAGATACAGTCGGCGACCCCTTCAAGGATACAGCTGGCCCCTCCATCCACGTATTGGTCAAGCTATTCAGCACGATCACTCTGGTTCTTGCATCGCTGTTCCTATAAAAACAAAAAGTAACCGAACAATAAAAGAGCCACTCCTCTCTCGAGAGTGGCTCTTTTAATTTTCCCTATGATTGGAGAACGACTACCAAAAGCGTTAAAACCAAGAAGCATACAGCCAAAACTGTGGACACCCTGTTGAGAAACTCGTCTAAGCCTTTCTTCTTCCCCAGCAGCGCCTGAGCCCCTCCGGCAATCGCTCCAGAGAGACCAGAAGCCCTACCTGACTGCAACAGGATAGTGGTGATCAAACCGACGCTAGCGATAACCTGCAAGACAAGAAAGAAGGTTCTCAGCACAAACTAATCCTCCCTCCAGCTTAATCCCAGTTCATTTTAGCACTGCCGGAGAAGGCTGTAAATATAGATCAACCCTCTTCATAGAGCTTCCCTGCATAGATGGCCGCATCGCCCAATTCTTCCTCTATGCGCAACAGCTGGTTGTACTTCGCCACGCGGTCGGTGCGGCAAGGAGCTCCAGTCTTGATCTGTCCCACACCCGTAGCCACAGCAAAATCTGCGATCGTGGTATCCTCAGTTTCACCCGAGCGGTGCGAGATCACAGCAGTATAACCTGCGCGCCGTGCCATCTCAATAGTCTCCAAGGTCTCCGTAAGCGTGCCGATCTGGTTCAGCTTGATCAGGATCGAGTTGGCAACTCCTTCCCTGATCCCCCTCCGCAGGCGCTCCGGGTTGGTGACAAAGATGTCATCCCCTACAAGTTGCACCTTCTTGCCAAGCTCCTGGGTAAGCTTTACCCAGCCCTCCCAATCGTCCTCAGCAAGACCATCTTCTATGGAGATGATCGGGTACCGAGCGACGAGGTCTTTGTAGAAGGCGATCACCTCATCGCTCGTCCTGGTGATCCCGACGCCACGGAAATGATACTTCCCTTCCTCATAGAGTTCGCTGGCAGCAACATCAATGGCCAGGAAAACATCCTTCCCGGGCTTATATCCTGCTTGTTGAATGGCCTCCATAAGGAGATCGAGAGCTTCCTCATTCGACTTCAGGTTTGGAGCAAACCCCCCTTCGTCCCCGACTGAGGTGCTGTAACCGCGCTCCTTGAGTACCTTGCGCAGATAGTGATAGATCTCCGCACCCATCCTCAGGGCCTCCCGGAAGCTGTCTGCACCCCTGGGGACGATCATAAACTCCTGAATATCCACATTGTTATCGGCATGCTTGCCGCCATTCAAGATGTTCATCATAGGAACCGGGAGAATGCGCGCCGCAACCCCGCCGATGTAGGAATAAAGGGGAAGGCCTACGCTGTCCGCTGCAGCCTTGGCGACCGCCAGCGAAACCCCCAGAATAGCGTTTGCCCCCAATCTCCCCTTGTTAGGTGTCCCATCGAGCTCGATCATCATCCTGTCGATCACAACCTGTTCGGTTGCCTCCATCCCGATCACTTTCGGTGCGATGACAGTCATCACGTTGTCAACAGCCTTCAGGACACCTTTGCCCAGATAGCGCTCCTTCTCATTGTCCCGCAGCTCCAAAGCCTCGTGGGCGCCGGTCGATGCCCCGGAGGGCACCGCAGCAGTTCCGAAGCTGCCGTCCTCCAGGTATACATCTACCTCGACAGTAGGATTTCCTCGGGAGTCAAGGATCTCTCTCGCTATAACATCTGTGATCACAGGCATTTGAATAAACCTCCTCCTTCGATTTTCTTGCGGTATGCAGACCTTACACCTTTGCCTCTACCGGCAAGAGCAAGGAGCTACCGGTCATCTCTGGCGGCTTGGGAATCCTCAAAATCTCCAACATAGTGGGGGCGATGTCCTCCAGCGCCCCATCCGATCGGAGGGCCCTCTTCCGGTACTCTTCGCCGACCAGAATAAAAGGAACAGGGTTAGTCGTATGAGCGGTGTGCGGCTCTTCCCCATCCTCCTCCAGCATCTGCTCAGCATTGCCGTGGTCCGCTGTGACCAGAGCAACCCCGCCCTTATCCAGAACCGCTTTCACAACTTTGCCCATGCATTCGTCAACAACCGATATCGCTTTGATCGCCGCTTCAAGACACCCTGTATGACCCACCATGTCAGGATTGGCATAATTTAGGATGATCACGTCATACTTATCCTCAGCGATCTCTTGCAACACTCTATCGGTAACCTCATAGGCGCTCATCTCCGGCTTGAGGTCGTAGGTGGCCACCTTCGGAGAAGGGATCAGGATCCTCTCCTCGCCGGGATTTGGTTTCTCTACACCCCCGTTGAAGAAGAAAGTTACGTGAGCGTACTTCTCTGTCTCAGCGATGCGGAGCTGCTTGAGGCCTCTCTCCGCCAAGACCTCTCCCAACGTGTGCTTGAGGCTCTGGGGAGGGAAAGCCACCGGTGCATCGATCGTCGCGTCATACTGGGTCATGCATACAAAATGCACACCGGGATAGCCATCTCTGCGCCTGAATCCCTCAAAATCCTTGTCTGTAAAAGCACGGGTGATCTCCCTGGCGCGATCTGCCCTAAAGTTAAAGAAAATGATCACATCTTCCTTCTCCACCCTTCCAACAGGATTGCCGCTGCTGTCCAGGATCACCGTGGGGACCACGAACTCATCTGTAACGCCATTCTCGTATGACCGCTCCACAGCCTCCAGGGCGCTCCTCGCCTTCTCTCCCTCGCCGTGGACAATGGCATTGAAAGCCTTTTCTACCCGCTCCCAGCGCTTGTCGCGGTCCATGGCATAGTAACGCCCCATCACAGTGGCGATCCTGCCTGTCCCCAGCTCCTCGCACTTCTTCTCTAATTCCTGAATGTACTCCTTGGCGCTCGATGGAGGCACATCGCGCCCGTCGAGGAAGGCATGGACAAAAACCCGTGGCAATCCATAGCGCCGCGCCATCTCCAGCAAGGCATAGAGGTGTGTCAGATGGCTATGCACCCCTCCGTCAGACACCAGGCCAAACAAGTGGAGGGATTTTCCCCCGTCCTTTGCCTTTTTCATGGCCTCTGCCAACACCGGGTTTTCGAAGAACTCCCCGGTGCGGATCGCCCTGCTGATCCTAGTGATATCCTGATAGACGATCCGGCCAGCGCCGATGTTAAGGTGCCCAACCTCAGAATTCCCCATCTGACCAGGAGGAAGCCCCACATCTTCGCCTGAAGCCTTAAGGGTGGTATAGGGATAAACATTTCGAAGACTGTCGAAGTTCGGGGTATCGGCAAGGAAAATGGCGTTTCCTCTCTTCTCAGGCGAGCATCCCCAACCATCCAGAATGATCAGTGCAAGCGGTTGTGCCAATCAAACTGCCCCCCTTACCTCCGCCACGCCGCGGATAATCGCTGTAAAGGATTCAATGTTCAAACTAGCGCCTCCAACCAGCACACCATCGATCTCTTCCTCCTGCATGAAAGAAGCGATCAGCTCCGGCTTTACGCTCCCTCCATAGAGGAAGCGAACCTTTTGTGCGACACTCTCATCAAAGAGACGGGAAAGCTCATCCCTCAAGGCTTTTATCACAGCTACAGTATCTGCAGGGGTTGCCGTCCTTCCTGTGCCTATCGCCCAAACTGGCTCATATGCCACTACCAACTCTGTGGGGTTGATGTCTTCTAAGCCGGAAAGCCCTGCTGCCAGCTGCTTCCTGCAGAAATCTTCGGCTCCACCTGCCTCTCGAACAGAGAGCTCTTCACCAAGGCAGAAGATGGGGCGCAACCCATACATGAGGGCAGCTTCGATTTTTCGCCTGATCTGTTCATCGCTCTCCCCAAAGTGTTGCCGGCGCTCGGAGTGCCCCAGGATCACATAGCGGCAGCCGAGGGCTTGAAGCATCGGCCCTGAAACCTCACCGGTATAAGCTCCCTCCGGCTCCCAATGCATGTTCTGGGCTCCCCAGCCGATCCTGCTTCCTGCCAACTCTGTAGCAACAGCTGGAAGCGCTGGAAACGGCGGACAGACGATCACCTCCACCCCATCCAGGTCTTTGATCCTCTCCCTCAGGAGGCGGGCAAACTGCTTAGCCTCAGCAGGTGTTTTATGCATCTTCCAGTTCCCCGCCACCAAAGGGACTCTCCCATTTCTCATCCTTCCTGCCCCTCTCCTGTCACAAGGCTTCTCCTATTTTTCCAGAACAGCGACACCCGGGAGTTTTCTTCCCTCAAGGAACTCCAGGGAAGCGCCACCGCCTGTGGAAGCATGAGTCACCTTCTCCGCCAAGCCAAACTTCTCCAAGACAGCCAGCGAATCTCCTCCGCCAACCACGGAGACCAGACCTGGCCGCGTCAGAGCCCGGGCTATCGCTTCACTGCCGCGCGCAAAGGCATCCTTTTCAAAAAGGCCCAACGGGCCGTTCCAGAAAACCGTCTTGGCATTGCCGATGACCTGCGTGAAGCGCTCTATTGTCTTCGGCCCGATATCCAGGGCTCGCCAGCCCTCCGGCACCTCGTTCGGCGCCACTACCCTTGTCTCCGTGTCCTCTGGGCTTTTGGCTATGACGAGGTCAACCGGCAGTTCGACTTCAATCCCACGCTTCCTGGAGTTCTCGAGAAACTCTCTGGCAAACTCTATATTCTCTTCATCCACAAGAGAATCACCAAGGGAATACCCTTCGGCACGAAGGAAAGTGTTAGCCATGCCTCCACCGAACAAGAAGCCGTTGACCCTCTCCGCGAGGTTCTTTAAAACACCGATCTTATCGGAGATCTTTGCCCCTCCGAGCACCGCTATGAATGGCCGTTCGGGAGCAGCCAGAAGGCCGCTCAGAGCGTTGACCTCCTTCTCCATAAGGAAACCCGCATATGCTGGCAGGAATTCCGCTATCCCTGCAGTAGAGGCATGAGCGCGGTGAGCAGTGCCAAAGGCATCGTTGACATAGACATCCCCCAGAGAGGCGAGTTTGCGGGCAAACTCCCGGTCATTGGCCTCCTCCTCAGGGTGAAAGCGCAGGTTTTCCAACAAGAGCACATCGCCTGGTTTGAGCTGAGAAACCGCCTGCTCCACCTCAGGCCCTATGCAGTCGTCCGTCTTTTTAACCTCTCTCCCCAACAGCTCACTGAGGCGCCTCGCCACGTCGTTCATCCGGAGCTTTTCAACAACCTTCCCCTTCGGGCGCCCCAAATGGCTCATCAGGATCACCTTTGCCCCTTGCTCGAGGAGGTAGTTGATCGTGGGGAGAGTAGCCCTGATCCTGGCGTCATCGGTGACACGCCCCTCGTCATCAACCGGAACATTGAAATCCACCCGCACCAGAACTCTTTTGTCCTTTAAAGGAATCTCACGGATCGTCCTGAGACCCATCTCTGAACCCTACCTCCTCTTTATAAACCTTTTGATGCTACATACAGGGCACAGTCGACAACACGGCAGGAGTAGCCCCATTCGTTGTCATACCAAGCGAAGACCTTGACGAGGGTGTCATCC